>JAFXMJ010000230.1 GCA_017530465.1 Bacteroidales bacterium | reverse complement strand
GTTGGGAAGGTGAATGTGTATGAATCGGGACGACTGTTGGTGGGCTTTGTGAATTTGCAGGGGATGAAGTCGTCGAAATAGACAGTTTGCTCAGCCGAGCCAGTTTTTTTCACGGTTCCCACGCCGCCGATGATGTATGCATTGTCTTCCACCACTACCACCGATGCGCCGGCGCGTCCGCCAAAGCCGAAGTCTTCTGTCATCGGGTTGAAATATCCGCTTGTCGGGCTGTATTGTTTCTTTTCGTCCCTTGCCATCATGAAGATGTAGATGTCGGAGTGGTATGCTTTGGTACTGCCGTTTTGGAACTCGCCAAGGCCGATGAAACCCCATTCATCTACCGCGAAACCTATGCCGCCGGTGCGGGGCTGACCGGTGAAAGGCTGCTTGAGCCATACATTGTCGTTGTCGCCGAGGTAGCTGACTTCCGCCCATTGGCGTGTGTCGATGTCATAGACGAAGAATTTTTGGTTGTAGTCGGTGATTTTGATGTCGCCCGAAGGCTTGGTGCAGCCGCAACCTACATAAAGGAGGTGGTGGGCAATTTCGTTTTCTACGTAGTTGATGCAAAATCCTACTGCGCCCCACAGGTTCATTATCTCTCCTGCGTGGCTCTTGACGGGGGGAATCTGCTCGTAGATTTTCTTTTTGGAGCTGTAGCACCACATGTCGTTGTACGCTGTTGCGCCGGAGCGACCCATGCCGAAGAATGTGAGCGTGTCGCCGTTGATGATTGTCATAATGTTGACGCAATCGGAGCGGTTGGCGATGATGGAATTGTTGAGGAATCCCTGGGTCTCAAACCATTTGTCGTGCGGGTGGTCGGTGGTGACTACGAGTATCTCTGGATTGTAGCCGATGAGGCCGTCCTTGGTCTTCACGTAGCTGCGCACCGAATATTGGGTTTCACATTCGAGTCCTGAGATGGTCGAATAAAATGCGTCCTTGGTGTTGGGTGTGGTGGTGTGGGCGAAGCAATTGGTCGCGTTGGAATTGATGACGGGCGTACCGTCGCCCTTGACCCAGCAGTGTCCGTACTCCACTATGTCGGATGTCACGTATTCAAAGCCGCCTTTCACCCTAATCCATTCGTCCCATCTTGTATCTACGCTGTCTGCCTTGGCGGCGCAGCTTAGCACGGCGTTGGTGCTGTCGGTGGTGAATGCGGTCTTGTAATAGACGTCATAGACTGTGTGCATCTCGTCGTCTATCTGGCAGCCGACAAGCATCGAGGCACAAAGGGTTATTATTGCAGGAATTAGTTTTTTCATGTTTTTGGCCAAAACGAATGATACCTAAATACAGGATGCAAAATTACTCTAATAATGCTTAAAATGCAAAAATTCACGTAACTTTTTTGTAAAAAAATCGTTAAATTAGGTTTTCGTGCGCGTGCTGTGCGGCGAGGCGTCTGCGGCGCATCTTGTGTCGGCGGTATATCCTTAGTTTTCTTACTATTATGAATGTCAATACCACAGCCGATACGCATATTATAAAGATGAGCATCTTCCAATTGAGATGGTTGCCCTTGACCCGCGACCACATTTCTATCAACGCTTCGTTGCGGTCGCCAGCATCGCGCATCAGGACGCAGCGGTCGATGACTGACTTGTCGGGATAAAAAAAAATCAACGTTACAAAGGTAATGATTTTTTTGAGAATACAAAAAATATTTTTTAACGTTTACCGCCTTCCGCCCCATTCGTAGGCTATCTTGAACATTACGCTGCTCTGCCAATTGACTGTGGTGTACCTGTGTTCCAAGTTGATGAGCAGCTCGTCGAAGTACCACGGGTCTTTGAGTTTGACGAGGTCGAGGCCTACCGAGAAGTTGAGCGACTTGTACCTGATGCCCACGCTCGGATTGAGGTAGAGTCCAGAATAGTCGTTGTATTCGTCGATGCCGAGGGCGTATCCGGCTCTTAATGAGACGAATGGCGAACATTTGGTAGCCAAGACGTCGTACCTCGCTTCGGCAAACAGGGGCATCTGAGCGTAGAGTTCGGGTGCGTCGTCGGCGCGGTTAGTGTAATACCAATAGTCGAAATACACCTGTGCCGCTATGCCTGCGCCGATGTAAAGTTTGGGGTTGAATTGGTGTCCGAAAGTGCCGGAGTAGCTTATCGCGCTGCACGTGTAATAGCTGGTCTGGCTCATTATCGATAGGTCGGCGAAAATCCTGAATCCAGTGCTGAGGTCGGTGTAATTGCTTTTTGGCTTAGATTGACGCGCCGTCCATTCGTTGACGGGGTCGGAATATTGCTGGATTTGGACGTTGTTATTGTTGTTTTGGACGGCGGGTTCGGAGGTGATTTTGTCGATTTCATTGTTGTCAAACACCCACAGGCTGCCGTCGGAGGTGCGTATTTTCACTTTTGGAACTTGTTCGATGAGTGTGCCGCGTATCACGCTGCCGTTGGTGAGGTACACCACGTCTTGCAATTGTTGTGCGAATGTTGTGGCGGCTGTTATCATTGCCATCAATAGCAATATGATTTTTCTTATGTGGTTTTTCATTTTTAATGATTGTAACGTTATGATTTTTGTAGTGTTAATACCTTGATTATTAGAGTAATGCAAAAAAATGTTATGCAGTGTTTTTCTTGTCCGAGAGCAATAGCGCGAATGTGGCGTATGCCACTATCACCATAAAGCATACTGCTGGCAAGATGTACGACATCTGTGCGCTAAGTTTTGCGGCGAGGATGCTTTGTACGGCAAATAGCACCGAGCCGCCCACCACCATCATCACAAGTATAGCACCGCCGGTCTGCATGTCGCGCCCTGTATTTTCCAAAGCCATGCCGAATATCGTGGGAAACATTGGAGCCATACAGCATGAGATGCCGATGATGGATACCACCACCACCACGCCGTCGCTAAGAACCACTGTAAGGGTCAATAGGGCTGCGATTATTGAAGTCCAGAGTAGTATTTTGCGATAGCTGAAATGTTTCATCATCCATGTGAACACAAACCTCGACACCGCGAAGCCTATCATGGCGCAAGAGTAGCACAATGCGGGGTCGTAATCATCGCCCTGTTCGGTGATGGCGGGTATTACAAACCTCCATACGCCTATCTGTGCGCCCACATATATGAATATTGCGCCCACGCCGCGCCTGAAATCGTGTATATGGAACAGCCTTTTTATTGAGTCGCGCAAATTTTGGAGCTTGTAGCCTATCATCACGTTCTCGATGGTAGGTATGCTCACAAACATCACCATCACGAGCAGCACTAATAGAAATTCGCCAAGTCCTACGTATAGTATTGTGATGGAATCAAGCTCCTCGCGTATGATTTCGGGGTTTTCGGCAACGTCTGCGCTATAGACAGCATTGTCGGTCATGATGTATTGGCAGAGCAAAATGCCAAGTATGGAGCCTAATGGGTTGAACGACTGCGCCAGATTGAGCCTGAATACGCCACGGTCGTGCGTCGGTGCGCTCGCCACGATGTAGGTATTGGCAACGGTCTCAAGCACGGTGCAGCCTGTGGCCATCACGTAGATGGCAATGAGGTACATCATGTAGCTTTCCATACTCGCCGCCGGGAAGAAAAACATCGAGCCTAATGCATACAGCATCAGTCCGAGGAGTATGGTGGTGCGGTAAGAGCATTTTTTGTAGAGGTATATGACGGCAGGCAGCGCGGCAACGAGGTATGCCGCGTGGAAGGCCGATTTGATGATGCTCTCCTGGATGTCGTTCATATTGATTATATGCCTGAAATTCTGGAGCATCGTGCCAGTCATATTGTTGGCAAGTCCCCACAAAAACATCAGGAGGGTAAGCACCACCAACGCCACAGTGTTCCTGTTGGATGTTTCGTTTGGTGTAGTCATAGCAATATAGTTACAATCGGCAAATATAATGATTTTCCCGATTATCAGAAAAAAAATTGCAACATTTTTTTCTCGGGATTCGTATTGCTTCGCTGTATAAAAACGCCATAACCATTCAAATTGCCGTCAAAAACTGCAAAAAAATTCAATTTAATGCATAAACTATGGATAATTATTGATAAAAATGCCGCCATAATTTGTTGACAATCAACAAAAAGAAAAATTTTACAAAAATTTATGCCCAAAAGTTTGTGTATATTGTAATATTAGAGTTACTTTGCAAATTATTTCAACAAAAAACTATAAAAGACTAAAACGCAATATATCAAAGAATTATGGAGAACATAATCGTAAGGGTCGCGAAAGAAGACGACAGCAAGTACTCTCAGGAGATTGTTGACGAGATGGCGTCGAGCGCGAAGGCGCGCGGCACAGGCATCGCAAAACGCACCCCCGAATACGTTTCGGGCAAGATGAAGGAGGGCAAAGGTGTAATAGCCCTCACCGAAGGCGGACAATGGGTAGGCTTCTGCTACATCGAGAGTTGGGGACACGAGAAGTTTGTCGCCAATTCGGGCTTGATTGTAAGTCCCTCGTTCAGAGGCAGGGGCGTGGCTAAGGCTATCAAATTTACTGCATTCCGTCTGAGCCGCAAGAAGTTCCCGGGCGCAAAGATTTTTGGTCTTACCACCGGTCTTCAAGTGATGAAAATCAATCACGAACTCGGTTACAGCCCCGTTCCGTTCAGCGAGCTTACCGACGACGACGAGTTTTGGAAGGGTTGCCAGAGTTGCGTCAATTTCCCGACTCTCACAGCCAAAAACCGCAAAAACTGCCTTTGTACCGGTATGCTCTACGACCCCGAGTGGGAAATCGAGACCGGTCCCAAAGACTGGAACAAACTTTACGAGAAGGCAAAGTTTGCAGAAAAGAACGTGATTGTAGAATTTGACGAAAATTAAATTTAAAACATATTCCGTGAAAACAATTACCAAAATTTTGGCGGTGTCGGTGTTGGGCATTATGACTGCCTGCTCCAACCAAAACGCCAATCAGAACAACGGCACGGCAGAGAGCCAGCCGCAGGCCAAGGAACAAGCAAAGACGGCTGAATTTCCTGACATCGACGTCAAGGAGCTCAACAAGTATTTCTCCGACGTTGCGAGTGCTTGTCCCCGTTCATTCGAAGCTGGAAAACTCCACGACACAATTATGATTGAATTTTCCATTTTCTATTTGTGGAACAATTCGTATGAGTCGTTCAGAATGGACAATGCGCTCGGATACCTTTCCGACAAGGAGGTTGACAAGACTTGTGAGAAGTTTTTCGGTAAAAAGCCTACCAAGCATCAGACCGTGTCGGAAGGCTACATCAAGTATGAAAACGGCGAATATGCCTTTCCTGCTGGCGACGGCGAGGGTCTCACATTCGCATTGGTGGACAAGTTGATTGCCAAAAAAGGCGCAACCGCTGAATATGACGTGACGCTTTACGGCGGTCCTGACGAGGAACTCGACAAACTTCTCGACAAGAGCCAATGGGCTTCTTGGCCGGAGGATGAGCGTCCCGAAGTCATCAAAAGTGTCAAGGCAACTTTGACATACAAGGACGGCAAATACTTTTTGTCGGGCTGGCAGGACAAGTAATTCGCCAAGCAACCAAGTCGTTAGAATCATTAACATTTCACAGCGGATAATGTCCGTTGGCAAAAAAATAAACAGAAAATGAAGACATTAGTAGCATACAGCGGCGGTCTGGACACCACTTGGGTAACAACGCTGCTTTCCTCTAAGGGCGAGGACGTTACAGCCCTGATGATCAATTCGGGCGCATTCTCCGACGAGGAAATCGCCTCCGCAAAAGACCGCGCATTCCAGGGCGGCGCAAAGATGTTTGAGTGCATCGACGTTTCCAAGGAATACTACGACAAGACTGTCAAGTATATGATTTTTGGCAATATGCTCAAAAACAATACTTACCCGATGTCGGTATCGAGCGAGCGCATCATTCAGGCAATTACAGTTGCCAACTATGCAAAGGCCAACGGCTACGACAAGATTGCCCACGGCTGCACCGGCGCAGGCAACGATCAAGTGCGTTTTGAGATGGTGTTTGACATCCTCTGCCCCGAAATCAAAGTGCAGGCTCTCGTCCGTGAGACCAACATCCAGCGCGTTGACGAAATCGCCTTCCTCAAAGAGAAGGGCATCAAGATGAACTTCGACAAGGCTAAATATTCCATCAACAAGGGTCTTTGGGGTACGTCAATCGGCGGCCGCGAAACTCTCAATTCGGCTCAGCCGCTTCCCGAGGAGGCTTACCCGACTCACTGCACCAAGCAGGAGGAGAGCGTCATCACACTCGAATTTGAGAAGGGCGAATTGGTAAGCGTCAACGGCCAAAAGTTTGAAAACAAGGTTGACGCCATCCGCGAAGTTGAGAAACTCGCCGGCGCATACGCCATCGGTCGCGATATGCACATTGGCGATACCATCATCGGCATCAAGGGTCGTGTAGGCTTTGAGGCTGCCGCTCCGATGGTAATCATCAAGGCTCACCACGCACTCGAAAAGCACACCCTCACCAAGTGGCAGATTTATTGGAAAGACAATATTTCGCAGTGGTACGGCAACCGTCTCCACGAAGGTATGCTCCTCGAACCCGAAATGCGCGATATGGAGAAATTCCTCGAAAGCACACAACAGAAGGTGTCGGGCAAGGTGTATGTTGCACTTCGTCCCTACACATTCTTCATCAACGGCATCGAATCCGAGCACGACCTGATGACCTCTAAGTTTGGCGTTTACGGCGAAGACAACAAGGCGTTCACCGCCGACGACATCGCTGGCTTCACCAAGGTTGCAGGCGTTCAGTCAAAGATTTGGTACGCTGTCAACAATGAGAAATACTAAGAGAATGCATAATTCATAATGCATAATAAAAAAATGCGGAATCTAATTTTTTAGGTTTCGCATTTTTTTATTAGAAGTATCGTGGTCGGCAATCCACCTACCTTCACACATTCCTATACCTATTAAACAACTTCTCTAATGCCTCAAATACTTTGGCTTTGATTTCGGCACGCTGAGGCAGGAAGGGGTTGAGTGGCGGGAGAACGTTTGCAAGGGCAGTGCCGGTAGAACTAATGTAACCGTCGGATTCTGATTGCGAAAGGTAGGCACGGGTTTCGGGCTCTTTGAGGTTGTAAAAGGCGATG
>JAFXMJ010000229.1 GCA_017530465.1 Bacteroidales bacterium | reverse complement strand
CCGCGTACAGGGTCGGGAACGCCAGTTACAGCACATTCTACTACTGCGGGGTGAGTCATACAGGCGTTTTCCACTTCAAACGGGCTGATGCGGTAGCCGCTACTCTTGAATACGTCGTCGATTCTGCCCACAAACCAATAGTAGCCGTCCTCGTCGCGGTAGGCGACATCGCCAGTGTGATAGATTGTGCCATTGTCGGTAACTACTTGCGTGTACAATTCGGGGTCGCGGAAGTATTCGGCAAACAATCCGAGCGGGCGGTGCTTGTCTAATCGGATTACAATCTCGCCGTGTTCGCCCACCGGCACCGACTTGCCGTTTTCGTCGATGATGTCGATGTCGTAATCGGGGTTCGGTACGCCCATTGAACCGGGCTTGGGATTCATCCACGGGAATGTGGCGAGCGAAAGAGTAGTTTCCGTCTGTCCGAAGCCTTCGTAGATGTTTAGGCCTGTGATTTCCTTCATCGTGTTGAATACTGACTTGTTCAACGCCTCGCCTGCCGTGGTGATGTGGCGGAGGTTGGAGAGGTCGTAGTTGTGGAGGTCTTCCTTGATGAGGAAACGGTAGATGGTGGGCGGTGCACAGAAGGTAGTTACCTTGTGCTTAATCATCATATCGAGGAGGTCGTGGGGCGTGAATTTTTCGTGGTCATACACGAATACGCACGCGCCCACAATCCATTGTCCGTACAATTTGCCCCATACAGCCTTGCCCCAGCCTGTGTCGGCTACGGTGAGGTGTATGTCGTTGGGCGTGAGGTTTTGCCAATATGCCGCCGTTGTGATGTGTCCGAGCGGATATGTGAAGTCGTGAGCCACCATCTTGGGTTCGCCAGCCGTGCCGGATGTGAAGTAGATGAGCGAAATGTCCGAATTTTGGTTTCTCTCCGGGGCTACGAAGGGCGCGGCGTTCTTGATTCCGGCATTGAAATCCTCAAAACCTTCTGGCACTTCTGGACCTACGGAAATGAGTTTTTCGATGGAGGGGGATTCTGGCAGCGACTGTTTAACGTGGTCGAGTATAATCTGGTCGCCGCAGCAAATGATAGCCTTCACGCCGGCGGCGTTGTTGCGATATACGAGGTCGTGCTTGGTGAGAAGGTGAGTGGCGGGTATTACGATTGCGCCAATCTTGTGGATTGCTGTGATTGCAAACCAAAACTGATAATGCCTTTTGAGGATGAGCATCACGCGGTCGCCCTTCTTGATGCCGAGGCTCATAAGGTATGACGCCGTCTGGTCTGAATATTTTTTCATTTCGGCGAATGTGAACTTGTGCTCCTCGCCCTTGTCGTTTGCCCAAATCATTGCGAGTTTTTCAGGCTGCTCCAATGCCCAGGCATCTACAACGTCGTAGCCGAAATTGAAATTTTCAGGCACGATGACCTTGTAGTTTTTGCAAAAGTCGTCCATATTTTTGAACGACGTCTGCTTCAAAAAACGTTCTAACATTGTTTAAAAATATATTTTTGTTGCATTCAAATAAATTGTCAGTTGCTTGTTGCTACTCGCCCTTTCCGTTGAGTTTGCGCTGCAAAGATACAATTTCTTTTTCATAAAAACTAATTGTATCCTTAATTTGTTGCTTAGTCATATTGTCGGCGTTGTTTTTCTCCGCTTTTTTGTTGAGGCGGCGGGTGAGGTCGTCGATGATGTTCATATATGATATGAAGGCATCGTAAGGCGTCTTGAACGGGTTGTGCTTGTAGTCGAGATTGTCGGTGGACATAAAATAGAAATAGTCGGAGCATTGCAGTCGTTCCCAAATGTCGGTGAGGATGTCGCTGTTGGCGGCTTTCACGAGGTCGCCGAGCGCGGTTATCTTCCTGAGAGCCTCTTTTTGCAGCTCGTTGCCCTGCCACGGCGAGAGGTCGTGCTTGCGCGTCATTCCCGATACTGGCTGTGATGCGTGGTATGGCGCAACGGGGGCGTATTTTTTGGACGCCTCGCTCATTGTGCAAAATTCAAAGTTGCCCGATTCTATCAGTATCTCGATGCATTTCTGTATGAAGGCTGGCACTTGCTGGCGGTTGCCCGACGAGCCGTCCATGCTTTCAAAAGAGATGCCCAAGTACAAGATGTTGTCTTCATCGTCGGTTTCGTAGAGCTTGTTTGCAAAGTATTCAGGCGTGAAGTGGCTGATGTCTTTGAGCGAATCGTTGAAGATGCGCGAGACGCTCACATTGCGTGTGATGATGTGCTGCCTCGGCTGCAACGGATTGAAATACACAAAACCCGCGCCCCTTGAATCGAGTCCCGGGCCTGCGCCTTCGGCAAGCACGGTGTCAAATCCGAGGTCGTAGGCGATTTTGCCTATCTTGTCGGTGTATATGAGTTCGGTGTTGCGGAATGTGGTGGGGGTTACTCCCACGATGCGTTTCATTTCGGAGGTGTGCTTCTGCACTTCGTGTATAAACTCTTTCTCGTCTTTGAGTGCACAGAGCGAATGGTTGTAGGGCATGCCGATAAATTCCACGCAGCCCGTGTCGGCGAATTTGCGGTAACGCTGCAAAAATTCCGGACAATATTTCTCCTGGAACGAAAGCACCACGCCTGATATGGTTGCGGACACGTTGAATGATGTGCCGTATTTCTTAATCAACGCCTCCACCATGTCGAACATTGGATTCACGAAATCTATGTTCTTCTGCTCCGCTTCCGACTGTGTGG
This sequence comes from Bacteroidales bacterium, assembly GCA_017530465.1. Classification (GTDB taxonomy): domain Bacteria; phylum Bacteroidota; class Bacteroidia; order Bacteroidales; family UBA3824; genus UBA3824. Next base: position 1,058 of record JAFXMJ010000229.1, on the reverse strand, counting down.
CGAGGTCGTCGAAGTAAAAGTTGTTGTGCCCGATGTCAAAAAAGTCATATTTTTTCAATCGGTATGGCCTGTGTATGTTGAAATTCAAGCAAATAGTCTTCATTTTCCTTGTTTTTTGATGAGAATGTTGTTGGTATTGTCGAAATTTTCGCCGATTTTTCCAGCCGAGGATTCATTGCGCATGTCTATGAGTTCCTCATAGATGTTTCTGATGTCGGTGGCGGTGAAATCCCATTTTATTTTCTTGATTTCCTCGCGTCCGCTGCGCGAAAGGTGCTTGGCGAGCGTGGGGTATTTCAAGAGAGAGTAGATGGCGTTTGCCATTGCGTCGTCGTCCCAATAGTCCACCTTGATGGCGTTGTCCAATACTTCCGCTACGCCAGACTGACGGGATATAATTACCGGTATGCCGCTCCTGACAGCCTCCAATGGGACAATGCCAAATGGTTCTGATACTGATGGCATTACAAATACGTCGGTCATCGAGAATAGTCGGCGCACGCCTTCCCTGTCGAGGAAGTCGGTGAAGTGGAATCTGTCGGCGATGCCGAGCCTTGCGGTCTCGCGTATCATGGCGTGGTACATGTCGCCGTTGCCAGCCATCACGAATCGCACGTCGTCCAATTCCTGCAACACTTTGTAGGCGGCGCGTAGGAAATATTCGGGGCCTTTCTGACGGGTGATTCGCCCGAGGAAGGTGATTATTTTGGGACCTTTTTTGTTGGGGATGCGGCGTATCGGTTTGAAGTCCACGGCGTTATATACGGTCTGCACCTTGTCGGGGTCGATGTCGTATTTTTTGACCACAGTGTCGCGGGTGAGGTTGCTGACGGTAACCACAGCGTCCGCCTCCTTCATACCGTGCTTTTCGATGTTGAAAACTCGCTCGTTGACGTAGTTGCCGCCGCTGCGGTCAAATTCCGTGGCGTGAACGTGTACCACCAATGGCTTGCCTGTCTGCTCCTTGATGGCGATGCCCGCCTCGTATGTGAGCCAGTCGTGTGCGTGGATGACGTCGAAGTCGTATTTTTTGGACAGTTCGGCAGCCACACGCGCAT
>JAFXMJ010000228.1 GCA_017530465.1 Bacteroidales bacterium | reverse complement strand
TCGTCCCAACCGTCCTCGCAAATTGTTACTCCAAACTTGATACCGCCGATTTCTGACGGCTGAAACGGCATCAAATCTTTGCTGTGGAACATCGCCGAGAGTTGGTCGAAAAAGTGCCTCGGCTCCTCAAACTCACGGTAGTTGGGCAGCAACGCCTTGATGCGAAACTGTTTACTACCGTTTGTGGCTATGCAGGCAACATTAACCTTTGCCTTACGACCATCGTAACCACCAACAGGCTTGCCGATGATGCTCTCCAAAAACGCCACAGTACCGAAAATCAGTGAAAAGTTTTCGTCGGCTTCCTTGGCGAGTTCGTTGGCAAAATACTCACAGTCGTCAATAAAATCGTTTTCCTCCCACTTATCGCCAATCATATAGCCGGGGATGGACATTTCGGGAAGGAGAAGGAGGTTGACACCGGCGGCTTTGGCGCGGCGGGCGACGGCGAGGCAGGTTTCGTAATTCTTTGCCGGATTGCCGGGCGTGATGGTGATTTGGGAGTAACGTATTTTCATGTTTTCAGAGGTTTAGGAAGGGACGTCGCGTGCGGCGTCCTTGATTCGGTGACAAATAGCAAAAAAGGCATGTCAGAATCATCTGCCATGCCTTGCTTCCGCTGTTAGTACCGAAGATAGGTTTCGAACCTATGACCCTCGGATCCACAATCCGATGCTCTAACCAACTGAGCTACTTCGGCAGCACTATTGTTTGTCTCAAAAAGACGCTGCAAAGGTATCGCGATTTTGCGTCATATCCAAATTTTTTTGCATAATTTTTTCATTTTTCTTTCAATGTATTGTATTACAACAAGTTTAAAAGTCAAATTATCATCTTCAAAAATTATATATTGACGTTTTTTTGTATTAAGACAACAATTTATTTGTCAGGATAAAAAAAAATTTTGATATTTGCAACGTCAAACTAATCAACACAGCGATGGAAAAATTAAGCGTGGTAAGTATCAAGGACTATGCAATTTGTATGGGACTATCAATGATAGAGAAAGGATTGACAATCAGTCCGTTAAAACTACAAAAACTGTTGTATTACCAACAGGCATGGCACATGGTTTACTTCGGGAGGGACAACACCCTTTTTGCCGAAGCACCACACGCATGGGTTAACGGTCCGGTGTATCCTGTCATTTATCACGAATACAAAGACAAAGTGCCTGGCATGTGCGACCATCTCAAAGCATCTGATTTTGTGCCAGCAGACACTGATTGTCAGACTAAAATAAAATCGTTGATTGCTGATATGGGACTTACCGCCGACGAGATAGAACTCTCCGACCGCGTGATAATGCTTTATGGTTCCAAGTCACAAAACCAATTGATATTCCTGACACACAGCGAAAAGCCATGGAGCGAACAACGCGAAGGCCTTGCCCCGTATGCCTATTCCGACAAGGAAATCTCATTGGACACTATGTACAATTATTATAAAGAACGCTACGACCGCAATAGAGCATAATAAAATGACAATAGACCTTTCAGATTTTGATACGGAAAACAATGCGGGCGTTGTGGCCTGCCTGACGGACGAATTGGAAAATAGCGACATTTGCGAATCCCAAGATTGCCCAATAACGGTGCAATATAATCAAATTGACTTGGGTAAAACAAAATACAATTTCAATCAACCGTTTGAAGGCAACGAGGCCAACTTATATTTTAAACGGATGAAAGAGTTTGCCGGACTGTCGGTAAATTATATCATAGAACATTGCGACTATAAGTTGCATTTTAATCGGTCGGGGATTCAGGGCAACCTGAAAAAAGCATTTGACCAAATAGACCCAAAAATTGCAAAGGCAAATCCTTTGATATATCATTTTGCGCTCGACCCCGATTCTAAGGTCAACAATGCAGATAGAAAGAAAAAAATCAGAAATCCGAGGATTTATTTTATGGTAGGATACAATGGAATGATTCATATTATTTTTTTTGACCCTTATCACGAATTAAACCCGTTAAGCAAATAGTTACATATTAATGACTAAACTAATCAAATATTTGGCTGTCAGCCTGTTGGGATGCCTTGTTTGCGGCGCGGCTTATGCGCAGACAGACAAGGACAAGGATGAATACCCACTCAGAGTGAAGGTGTGGCAGCTCGACGAGAATTGCGAACACATAGACTACGACCTGACTCAGGACACGACCCTGCATCTATTTCAAGTATATGACTACAACGACAAGAAGTCGCTGTCGGTCAGCAATTTGGGCAATATGGGATCGCCATACATATCCAACATCTTCGACGACCGTGAGCAAAACCGACAGTCGCCGGTGTTCTTCTTAGATTATGTGAGCGATTTTGTCACCAAGCCCGAGGACACCAAATATTATCAGGTGAACCATCCCTACACGTGGCTGTATTACGCACAGACCCCGAAGGCGCGCAACGGTCAGGTGATTGACTTCCGCCACACGCAGAATGTAAATAGGAAGTTCAATTGGGGCTTCAACGTGGGTCTCGTGGGCTCCACGGGTCGCATCAGCCGTCAGCACATGAGGAATACGACATTCTCGCCACAGATGAGCTACAACGGCAAGCACTTGAAGATACACTTCTATTATAAGTTCAATAAATTCTACACCGAGGAGTACGGCGGCATCATTGACACCATCGAAATCAAAAACAACCGCTTCACCACCCGACTCCAAAAGACTTTCGACACCTGGGGACGGCGCACATGGGGCATCGTGGGCGAATATTCGCTCGGCAAGACCGACTTCCAAATCATCGACGACTCCACAAGAAACGAGATTTACACGCCGAGGATAGCGTTCAATTATGTGTTCAACTACGACAAGATATTCCGCACGTACCAGGACGAGGATCTCAACAAGACTTTTTACAAGGAGTTCCGACAGACCACCGTACCCACATACGACTCGCTGTTTTTCCACAGGCTCACCAACAAGGCGCAGCTCAAAATATTTGAAACCCAGTACCTTCCGTGCGTCCGTGGTGCGATTGGCGTGGAAAATGAGTTGTATTACAATTTCGAGGGCTACACTGGCGACAATTCCGACCACAAGTACACCAACACTTTCATCGAAGGCTCTATCAGCAAAAACAAGTCGCGAAACCTCATCCTCAACGGTTCGTACCGTCAATACCTCACGGGGCGCAAGATGGGCGACATGTACATCCGTGGCGACTTGGGTTTCAAGCTGTTTAAGGGCGAGAGCGACACCGTCAATTATAGCGTGAAGGCCAACGTCGATTTCAGGAACGAGGAGCCGACGTACTTCGAGCAAAAATACACCGGCAACAATTTCCATTGGAACAACGACTTTGACAAACGTCAGGTGCTGCGCATCGGCGGCGAGATAGAGATGCCGCGCTGGCACTTCAAAGTAGGTGTATCCAATTATCTATTGACCAAATACATCTACATCAACCAAAACGCCGTGCCGCAGCAGGCCAAGAATGCAATCTCAGTGCAAAGCGTGAGCCTGATGAAAGATTTTTTTGTTTGGCACGTCAGGTTTGCCAACCGCTTTACGTATCAGCACACCGACCACAACAAAATCCTCAATCTGCCCGACTTCGCGCTCTACCACGCGACATACTTCGAGTTTTTCTTAGTCAAGAATGTGCTGCTCACGCAGATAGGCGGCGAAGTGAGGTATTCCAACGAGTATAATGCGTTTGGCTACATGCCCGCGACATCGCTATTCTACCCCGCCACAAGGATTTCCGCCGGCGACTACCCCATCATCAATGCCTTCGTCAATATAAAGATACGCGGCGTGCTGATGTTTTTCAAGTGGGAACACGTCAATGACGGCATGACAAAGGATTGGTACGCCAGCTCAGACGACTATCCGATACAGGATTTCCACTTCATGATGGGAATTTTATGGAGATTTGGTGATTAATTGAAAAAATTTTTTAGGGTGTTGCGCCAGTTGCGTGTCTTATTAATGAAAGACAAGCAAAACTAACTAACACAACACTCTCTTTAAAACCAAATTTACCTTTTAAAACAAAAACTAAGGAGGCCAGATGGTCTTCTTTTTTTTATGCATAATGATGAAAAAACACATATACACAATGCTCCTTGCGGCGTTGATGCCGATAGCCGCCGCCGCGCAGGGCGAATACGCCGCCGAAGGCATCAAGACCGTCCTGATGAAACAGCCCGGCACCGACTTCGGCTATCCAATGTGCAGGCTTGGCGAAACGATTGCGCTGGAATTTGACATCCTCGACGGCAAATACGACAGGTTGGAATATTCTATCAGCCACTGCGACAGCGATTTCAACGTAGATGACCTAATGTTCAATGAATTTGCCGAGGGATTTGACCGCCGCCCGCTCGACGACAGCCAGGAATCATTCAACACGCTGCAAAAATTCACGCATTATACGCTCACAATCCCAAACCGCGATATAACGCTCACCATTTCAGGTAATTATATTGTAAATGTATATTCTGACGACGACCCCGACGAGCCAATCCTGACCAAGCGTTTCATGGTCTATGAGGGCGACGGCGACATCATATCTGCCCGCGTGGAGCAGCCGTTTTTGCCTGAGTATCAGATGCAATGCCAACAGCTTTATGTTGACATCGACAATTCCCGTCTCCGTGTCTATAACCCAGACAAATACCTGAAAGTCTATGCCATCCAAAACGGCGACCACAATACGCGCCACCAATTGAAAATAAGCGGATTCCAGCACGACGAAGTGCAATACCACCTCAACGATGGCGGCAACATCTTCGACGGCGGCAACGAATACGACTTCATCGACGCCAAGGATGTACATTTCAAGGCTCTTGGCATCGACGACATCATCTACCAAAACGGCATTTATCATTACATACTCACGCCGACGACCTATGACGAGGCTTATTTCAACAATGGCGACATCAACGGTGCGTATTATGTGAAAAATGACCGAGGATTTGACCGCAACTTGGAATCGGATTACGTGGAAATCACCTTCCGCCTCAAATACGACCCCTTTACGGATTATGAAATCTACCTCTACGGCGCATTGACAAATTGGCAGTTAACACCAGAATACAAATTGAAATGGGACGGAGAACAACGGCTTTGGGAGGTGACAACTCTCTTGAAACAAGGACTTTACAATTACAAGTTTGCTTTTGTGGATTCTAATGGCAAAATCGTCGGTTACTCGTCGGGCAACAATTTCAATACGCTCAACGATTACCTAATAATGGCATACACCTCGCTCACTCGGAATCGTGGCGACAGGCTCGTGGCGTGCAAAGTTCTGAAATAAAATTGTAATACTCCGCTACCAACGACCTGAACCCCAATTCTTTAAGCGTCTCGTACCGCACGTTGTAATTCTTTTTGGTATGCCGTCCGGTGGAGAGGTAGCGCATGTATTGTTCAAGGTATTGGTCGATGATTTTCAGGCTTTTGGAAGTAGTAATGGATGGGAAAAACCACCTCGACCATGTGAAGCCATTATCGTGCTCCTCGTCGTAAAATTTTCTATTGAAATGCGCCGCAAGGTCGCTCGCCGCCATATCGAAACTCTCGCCGAGCCTATTGCGGCGGCGCATCAAGGATTTTGCCTTGCGGCGGATTTTTGCCTTAGCCTTTTGCAGCGTAGATGCCGCGAGGTCGATATTGCCATCATAAAATACAAATCCCAAAAAATCAAAGCCCTCGCCCGGACGCGAAATGTGGAGTTTTTTCTCGTTGATTTTGAGACCTTTGACGGAGAGGCAATCATTTACAATCCGTTGGTATTCCTCGACCTTGGACATTGAATCAGCAATTATCAATATATCGTCAGAATACCTAAAATAATCCACGCCCATACCTTCAAACTGCCTGTCAAGACTGTCCAAATAGATATTGGCGCAGAATGCCGAAACAGGCACACCCGCCATCGCGCCACGGTTTTCGCGGATGAGGGTGCGAGTGCCGTTGCCATACAGATACGCCGCATCTTCTTTTATAAGCCTAATGATGAAAGCGGCGAGCTGCGGGTCGTCGTCTATCGTAGCGGCAATGGCATCGGCAAGCTGCGACGATGGAATGGAATTGAAATAATTGCTTACATCAATTTTCAGCACAAATTTTTGGTCGAGTTTTTTGATGCGCGAGACGGCGTTCACGGCATCCTTGGCGGTGGTATTGCGGCGGAATGAATAGCAATTGCCGCAGATTTTGTAATCGTACTTGTACAATAAGTGCGTCAGGAGTTTCAGCACCATAGTCTCCCGCCAGTCAAAACGATAGATAACACGCTTTTTGGACGTGCCGTTTTTATTGATGGTGGTCTTGGCGGGCAGGTCATAATGGTAACTCCCCGACATCAGCCCAGTGGCAATCTCATGATAGCCCTCTTGAGCGACATATTTTTCGAGCCTTTTGAGAAAATTGCATTTTGGCGGCAGCAGACGACGCTTGTACTCCAGAAAATCGAGCCACGCGCCCTTGTCGTCGAGCAATTGTAACAAACTCATTTTCAAAGCATATAAATATTGTTTACCGATGACAAAGTTACTGAAAAAATCGGTATGGCGAATGTTTTTTGCAAAATTCCACCCAAAAAATCCCAAAAATCCACCCACAGCGCAAATTTGTCCACCTCTTTTCAGGCTGTGAACGTTAATTTTGTGTTATCAAAAAATTAAAATCACAAGATATGAAAAGATTCAATAACACATTATTAATGGCAGCGGCGGCGATGGCGGTGCTTGACGGATGCGGCGGCGAACCGCTCAAACCGACGGACGCGCCTAATCCGTGGGCGGACAATTACGCCAACGTCGCCACTATCGACAGTATGGCGCATTGGGCGGCGTACAACGTCCACGACCCGTGCATCAGGAAGTTTGGCGACACTTATTATTGTTACAGCACCGACGCGGCGTGGTGGCCGCCAAGACCAAAGGACGCAAAGCCCGACGCATCGCGCACCCGCCCAAAGATGGGAAATATCCCGATGCGTAAGTCCAACGACTTGGTACATTGGGAGTTTGCGGGATTTGCTTTCGACAGCATCCCCACAGAGGCGTGGGATTGGGTGTATCCAATTAGCGGCAACAAAACATCTCGCGGACTTTGGGCACCGTTCGTATATCAGGAGGGCGACACTTATAGAATGTATTACTGCCTGTCCACCTTCGGCGAAAAAGTTTCGTACATCGGATTGGC
>JAFXMJ010000227.1 GCA_017530465.1 Bacteroidales bacterium | reverse complement strand
TTGTTTAGAATATATGTGAAAGTTGAGTTAAAAATTGAGAATTGAAAATCAACAAATCAAAAATCAACAAATGATTTCAGCCATCAATATATCAAAGAATTACGGAGGGGTGCGGGCGGTGGATTCGTGGAGCGTTGAGGTGAAACGGGGCGAACTCTACGGGCTCATCGGTCCCGACGGCGCGGGCAAGACAACTTTTTTCAGGTTGTTGACGACGATGCTATTGCCCGACGGCGGCAGCGCAACCGTGGCAGGGATGGACATCGTAAAGGATTTCAAGAAGATACGGCGGATTTTCGGATATATGCCGGGCAAATTTTCATTGTATGAAGACCTCACCGTGGAGGAAAATTTGAGTTTTTTTGCCGCGCTTTTTGAGACCACAATCGAGCAAAATATCCATCTCGTGGAGGAGATTTATTCGCAGTTGAGGCGGTTTGCAGACCGTCCGGCGGGCAAACTCAGCGGCGGTATGAAACAGAAACTCGCCCTCTGTTGCGCAATGATTCACAGCCCCGAAGTCCTATTTTTGGACGAGCCGACCACGGGCGTGGACGTGGTGTCGAGGCGCGAATTTTGGGAGATGCTCAAAACATTGAAATCCAAGGGGTTGACTATTATGGTATCGACACCTTATATGGACGAGGCGCAGATGTGCGACCGCATTGCGCTCGTGAGCGGCGGCAGATTTCTCGGCGTTGACACTCCCGAAAATACGGTCAAGAATTTCGATGGAAAACTTTTCAGCGTTTCCGCAGATTCGATGAAGACATTAACGGCTGATTTAAAGGCGTTTCCCGATACGATAACGGCGTTTTCGTTTGGCGACAGCGTGCATCTGAGGATTAGGGACAATGATGGCTCAATCGACCATCTGCGGCAATATCTGTCAAATTATAAAAATCTCGTAATCAGCGAGATACAGCCGACCATCGAGGATTGTTTTATGACAAAAATTTAGCGATTATGAAAGTAATTACAGCACATAACCTGACCAAGCGATTCGGCAGTTTCACGGCTGTCGATGGGATTTCGTTTGAGTTGGAAAAAGGCGAAATATTTGGTTTTCTCGGAGCCAACGGCGCGGGCAAAACCACCGCAATGCGAATGTTTTGCGGATTGAGCCGTCCCACGTCGGGCGAGGCTACGGTGGCGGGATTTGACGTCTTTACGCAGCAAGAGCAAATCAAGCGGCACATCGGTTATATGAGCCAAAAATTTTCGCTTTATGAGGATTTGACGGTCAAAGAAAACTTTACACTTTTTGGCGGAATTTACGGTATGAAGCCGTCGCAAATACGTGAAAATTTTGGACTTACGGTGGGTCGCCTTGGCATCGAAAAATATGCAGACACGCTTGTTGACGGGTTGCCGTTGGGTTGGAAACAGAAACTCGCATTTTCGCTCTCGGTGTTTCACAGCCCCGAAATCGTATTTTTGGACGAGCCGACCGGCGGCGTGGACCCCGTGGCAAGGCGGCAGTTTTGGGAGATGATTTACGATGCCGCCGACAAGGGCATAACAGTCTTTGTAACAACGCATTATATGGACGAGGCGGAATATTGCGACCGCGTTTCGATAATGGTGGACGGCAGAGTGGAAGCCTTAGATTCGCCCCGAAATCTCAAACAAAAATTTAACGCGGATGATATGTACGGCGTGTTTCTCTACCTCGCCCGAACCGCAAAAAGGAGTTGATTATGAGAAGGTTTGCATCATTTGTAAAAAAAGAATTCATCCACATTTTCAGGGACAGAGTTACGATGTTGATTCTGTTTTTGATGCCGATTGTGATGATTGTGCTGTTTTCGTATGCCGTCACCACGGAGGTCAAGTGCATACAGACAGCGGTATTGGATCTTTCAGGCGATTTTGCAACGCGGAAGATTATCACGGCTTTGGAAAACGACGGCTATTTTCAGATAACGCGCATCTTGCACTCTCCCAACGAGTTGCAGACGGTTTTCAACGATGGAAAAATCAATCTTGCAGTCGTATTTTCGGAAAATTTTGCCGAGTCGCTCCATCACGGCGCGGGCGCATCGCTCCAACTTTTGGCGGACGGCACGGAGGCAAATTCGGCGGCGATGTACGTCAATTACGCGCAGGGAGTTTTGAGGGGCTGTCTCTTGGATTTCAATCGGATGGATGGCGCAGCACCCGTCATCAACACCAATGTAAAAATGCTCTACAACCCTTCCGGCAAGAGCGAATATAATTTTGTGCCGGGCGTGATGGGTCTTATGTTGTTGTTAATCAATGCGATGATGACATCTGTCTCGATAGTCCGCGAAAAAGAGCGCGGCACGATGGAAATGCTTTTGGCGTCGCCGCTGCCGCCGTTTCAGATAATTTTGGCAAAACTCGCGCCCTATTTCACGGTGTCGGCGGCGGTGCTCGCCATCATATTGTTGTTTTCACGGTTTATGCTCGGCGTGCCAATCGCGGGCAACATTTTCTTGCTGTTGGGGTTATGTTTGCTTTACATTTTTGTGGCGTTGGCGTTGGGGCTTTTGATTTCCACAATCGTCAATTCTCAACTCGCCGCAATGCTCGCAAGCGGCATGGTGCTGATGATGCCAACGATGTTGCTTTCGGGGCTGATGTTTCCGATTGAAAGTATGCCCAAAATCCTTCAATGGCTGTCGTGCATCGTGCCGGCGCGGTGGTTTATCGCAGCACTGAAAAAGGTTATGATTCAGGGCGTTGGCTTTGAAAATGCAATCACAGAATTTGCCGTTCTTGGATTTATGGCGGCGTTTTATGTGGCGTTGTCGTTGAAAAAATTCAAAATCCGTCTCTAAACTTAAAAAAACGCGAACTATGATGCTGAAATATTTGATAATCAAGGAGTTCAAACAGATTTTCAGAAACAGTTTTCTGCCAAAATTGTTTGTGATGATGCCGCTGATGATGATTGGCGTGATGCCCTTCGCCGCAAATCAGGAGGTAAAAAACCTCAATTTTGCCGTCGCCGACCACGACCGCAGCACATTGTCGGAGCGTTTGGTGAATAAAATTGCCGCCTCCCAATATTTTTCGCTCGTGGCGCATTGCAGTAGTAATGAGGCGTTTAGGCTGATAGAATCGGGCGACGCGGACATTATTTTCGAGATTCCGCAAGGTTTTGAAAACGACATCGTAAACAGCCGCAATGTTACCGTCTCGGTAGCCGCCAATGGTGTCAACGGCACAAAAAGTGCGCTCGCCTCATCGTACATTTCGGGAATTGTTCAGGATTATTCGTCTGATTTTCAGGCATCTATGGGCGACATCATCAAATTTGACATCAAACCTTATTACCTATTCAACCCCGGACTCAACTACCGCGTCTTTATGGTTCCGGCGTTGATGGTGATGCTCCTGACGCTGATGTGCGGATTCTTGCCCGCGCTCAATATCGTGGGCGAAAAGGAGAAAGGCACGATGGAACAAATCAACGTAACGCCCATCGGCAGAGGTGTTTTCATTCTCTCTAAGTTGCTGCCTTATTGGGCGATAGGTCTGTTTGTATTTACGGTGAGCATATTGCTTGCGTGGCTTTTTTACGGCATCGTGCCGGCGGGCAGCCTGTTGACGGTCTATGTGTGCGCAATCGTGTATATTTCAGCGGTTTCGGGGTTGGGTTTGGTGATTTCCAACTACGCCTCCACGATGCAACAGGCTATGTTTCTGATGTTTTTCTTTATGTTGGTTTTTATGCTGATTTCGGGGCTGTTCACGCCCGTATCGGGTATGCCGGATTGGGCGCAATGGATCGCCGCCTTCAATCCCCTCAAATATTTCATCGAGGCAATGCGAATGGTATTCCTCAAAGGCAGCGGCATCGCCGACCTCAAATCCCACTTGCTCGCCCTCGGCATTTTTGCAACGGTGCTAAATGGTTGGGCTGTTGTAAGTTATCGGAAGACGGAATGAGGAGACGTCGCCTTAAATTCGCCCGGCGTCATTCCCGTTTGGCGTTTGAAAAATTTTGAGAAGAAACTCGGATTGGCAAAATTGAGGGTTTCGGAAATTTCCAAAATGCTCGACCCGCCGCGCAAAAGCAACGCCTTAGCCTCCAAAACTATCTGTTTGTCAATCCATTGCATCACGGTTTCGCCGCTTGCCTGTTTGATGAGCGAACAGAGGTAGTTTGGCGATATGCAAAGAGTGTCGGCATAGAAGGCTATGTTTCTCTCTTTCACAGCGTTGCAGTTGACAAGCGAGATGAATTTCCTGAAAATTTCGTATGCACGTCCGCCACCGTCCGAGAGAGTTTTTTCCTGTTCCTTCACGGCGTTTTGCGCAAATGTGAGGTAGGCTTTCGCCATCGACACCAAAACGTCTTTCGGAAAATTGTCAACCTGCCTCAACGCCGCAATTGTCTGCCAAAAATTCTTGACAAATTGCTCTTGTTGTTCTGAGAGCCTGACGTTGCCAGCCATAAATGCGCCGTCAGAATCGGCAGTAAGTGTATTGTCGGCGGCAATGCCATACACTGTAAGTCGCTCATCCACAGACTCTATCTGAATCATCGTCCCCCTGCCCGCATACACAATGCTGCCCGCCTCGATTGTGGCAGGCATCATATTAAAAACCGCCCTTGCACGACCTTTTTCGAGGTAGAGAACACGATTTTCGTCGGTTCGGTAGATGCTCCCCGGCTGCAAAAATGTCGGTATGCCGTCCACATCAACTCCACGCGCCATATAAATCCCTTGGCACGCAAAGAAGTTGAGATTGTCGCCATAAAAAGCCGAAATTTCTTTCAGCGGCAGCCGTTGTATCAGGGGAGTGTTTGATGAGTCCATAATTAAGATTGATGATTACCAAAAACGCCTTATCAGTTGCAAAAATATGAAAAAGATTATGATTGTCCGGCATTTTTTGTTCATTTTTTTTCGATTTTTTGTTAATCATTGTATATTTGTGGCGAAAAATCAATCCGTAAGGACGCGGCACGCCATTAATCGCAAGGACGCGGCAGGCCACGTCCATACATAAAACCAACAACCATGAAAAAAATCATTTCAATATTTGTGGCGTTGATGGTATGCGCCATGATGACCTCGATTGTGTCGGCACAGAACCCTGCAAAGGAGATTCTCACCAAAATCTCCCAATCCAAAGACTGCCCCTTCTCCAAGGAGGTCTTCGACGCCATCGACTGGGACAAACCCAACCAGAACAACACCGACGAACATTTCCAGTTTGACGGCAAAGGCACGATAACACAGATGACAGCCTACACCTTGGACTGCTACAAGCGCAAGGACGGCAACTACACGGCATTGTTGGTAAAGCTAACCATTGGACTCAACATGGAAACTGAGTCCATGGAAATAAAGGCGGACTTCACCAACTGGCTCTACAAAGGCGGCAAAGTACAGCTCCGTCCCAACGATGAAGTCATCAAAATGCCAACTATCGCCGACTTCTATTCCAACACCGCCGACTTTCCGAAGCCGCTCTACGACACACTGACAAACGCCTTGTCCCGAAATAAAATGCTCGGAGTAGAAGTGAAGTCTGGCGAGAGAAAATTCATGATTACATTCATGCCTACCAACAAAGATAAAGCCGAAGGCGTAGTGGAAGGTTTCAACAAAATCAAAGAATTGCCGCAAATCAACTACACCTGGAACGGCGAAAAAATGGTTCGCTGCGCCGACAGCAAGCCCTACGACCTCGACCTGAACCTCTTCGGCGTGGATGGCTACGTAGTCAAGAATCCAGAGAACATAGTAGTGGAGGTCTGGAGGAGATACCTCGAAACCGACCCATTCCAACAAGGCCTCTCCCCCGAAGAATGTGTAGCCGAATACCTCGACGTTTTGACAACCCAAAGCACAACTGTAGGCACGGTGGCATTAGAAAACGATGGCACCATGGCTTTCGCCTGCTACCCGTACAACAAAGGCGGATGGTATGTGCTTTGGCATTTGACCTCACCCGACCAAAACCAAATATCCACCTATACCTTCAACAAAGACGGCAAACTCGAACCAGCCCCCGATGCCTTTCCTCCATTCAAAAAGGAAGCTTTTGAAAACATCGAAGACAATTGGGCGGCATTGCATCAATTATATTTCATCACAGATTATACAGCCGACGGTTTTGTCGTTCAGGATATCAATATGGAGTCTGCTGATGCAGACCAAATGGTCACCGAAACCACCTTCAAGTGGGACGGCGAAAAATTCGTAAAACAACAGTAATATGCCAATCTCAGACAATATAAAGAAACTCACCGACCTCGCTCTTACCGACCGCATCCTCACCTACAAGGAGCGGCAGGTAATTGCGGAGACGGCGTTGAAGGAAGGCATCAGCCAACAGGAAATCAATTCCTACCTCGACGACGCGCTGCACGAGCGGCTCAAGACCTACTCCAAGGAGCAACTAAAACGCTGCCCACACTGCGGCGCACAGATACCACTGATTTCGGACGTGTGCCTATTCTGCGGCGAAAGTCTCGAAAACACCGAGCTTCAGCCCAATCAGACCGCCACACCGCCGGCATACGTCGAAGGCAAGGCTGCCAAAATAATCCAGTCAGAAAACGCCCGCACCGCCGCCGAGCAGCACAACATCAAGACCTGCCCCGACTGCGGTGCACCATTCCCCCTCGTGAGCAACGTCTGCACTCACTGCGGGCACATCCTCCACGAGCAGCAGGACTCCGACCTCAACGTCAAACGCCTCATCGAAAACATCAACCAAAGCATCGACGAAATCAAAGCCACGCCGCAGCCGACATTTTGGCAAGTATTGTGGTACAGAAAAAACATCTGGATATTCCTCATCTCATCGTTACTGATGATAAAGCTTCTGCAATACACGTACAGGTACGTTTACAGCGGCTACACATTGTTGTTCTTGTTTTTGGGATCGTTGGCACTTTTGATATTGTCGATAATAATTACCAAGACCAACAAAAAAGACCCGCCGTCCAAGATAGCCGACGACAAGTTTTTTGCCGCGCTGCACCGCAAGGAAATGTACGAAAACCAAATCACCACCCTCTACGGCGACAATAGTGAGGCGCGTGCCGTACTACAACAATACGCCGCCCTCACCGACAATATCAAGACGGAACGCCGTGGAAGGCAGATAAAACTCACACTTGTATTCTGCGCATTTTTGGCGGCAAACCTTTTCACGCTCATAGACACTTACTCCAACAAAGACGTTTTCCAAAGCGACACCCAAAAATTCAGCCACGTCTATGCGCTTTGGGACCAAAAATTTGACGTGCAGCCCGCCGACACCAACTTTTGCTCCGAATACATCCTGATGGACGGCGTGGCAGAATTGTCGATAGACCTTGTATTCGACAATTACATCAACTCCGTCTTTGGCGACGAGGTAGAGTACCACCTGAGAGTGAGCAACGTACACCTCAAATCGTCGGGCAAAGAATTTGAACTGAAAGTAGACCAGCACGTCGCTATCGCACTCTATGACAAAGACTACAAACAAGTGGGCGCAGAATTCGACCCGATAATCATTGATGAGGATATTCGATACCGCGAGTATGACGATTCGTACACCAGCATTTTTTTCAAAAAACTAAAGCATGGCAAAGGCGAATGTTACGCGGAGTTCAAGTCGAATGAGCTGAAACTCCCTGCCGACAAGCAGACCGTCGAAAACTTGATTGACATGGCACGACGTGCCAAATGGTACACTATCTACTTGTACACCAAACCATTAGACTACTAATAATATGGAAGACAACAAGACACTATTCCAAAAAATATCCACCGAACTGGAAGCGCAGCTGGAACAATACAAAAACCAGTTTCCAAAAAACTTGGCGCAAATCATCCGCCACAATTTTGGCAAAATAATGATTTTGACAGCATGTGCGATGCTGATGATGGCAATGTTTAGCATGTCATTTACGTGCATGTTTTTTTTATTTGTAGGCACTCCAGGACTCCTGATTTTTGCGCTCATAGTCGCCAGTGCCAACAAGAACGAAGTCACTAAGGACAACGGCTCGTTGGAGCAAATCGAAAAGCTAAAATCCCAGCTGCAACCACTTGCAGCATACCCCGACGTCAAAAAATACTGCGAGGGCTTCGATGAGAAAGTCGCCGAAGTAACAGACCAAAAGCAATCTGCCAAAGCAAATTTCAAGCGGTATGCAATCACCGCCGTA
>JAFXMJ010000226.1 GCA_017530465.1 Bacteroidales bacterium | reverse complement strand
GGCGCAGAACGTGCTGAGGGTGATTATTTTATATTTTTTGACAGCGATTGCATCATCCCCAACGATTACATGGCGATAGTATCCAATCGTCTCGCCGAAAATTTCACCGATTGTTATGGAGGCCCCGATGCAGCAATGCCAACTTTTACGCCCGTGCAAAAAGCAATTAGTTATGCAATGACTTCGATAATCAGCACTGGCGGCATACGCGGCGCGAGCGAAAAGGCTGGCAAATTTCATCCGAGGAGTTTCAACATGGGATTTTCGCGCAAAGTTTATGAGACGACGCACGGATTTTCAACGATGCGTTTCGGCGAGGACATAGATATGACATTGAGGATTTTGGAAGGCGGTTTTGAGACTCAATTGATCAAGGAAGCCTTCGTCTATCACAAACGCCGCACCGACTTCCGCAAATTTTTCCGTCAGGTGTTCAATTCCGGCTGCGCCCGCATCAACCTCAATCAGAGGCATCCGGGGTCACTAAAATTGGTTCACACATTGCCGGCTTGTTTCCTGATTGGCGAAATTGTTTGCATACTCGCCGCAATCGTCACGGCAATCATTTTCAAGCATTGGCTCGCTCCCCTACTCTGCCTCTCGCCGTTGATTTTGTTGTCGCTAATAGTTTTTGCGGACTCCTTGCGGCAAAACGGTTTTAAAGTCGCATTGCTATCCGTGGCTGCGGTCTTAGTGCAATTGACGGCATACGGAATGGGCTTCATCAAGGCGGCGTGGAATACGTATGTAAAGGGAAAGAAAGAAGATACGACGGGATTTGTGAGGAATTTTTATAAGTGATTTAGGCGGGCTTGAAAGCCCGCGCTCCAGCAATCAATCCATTCCATCCACCATAATGAACGCCGCCCAACACAGCGGATTGGGATATTTTTCGCGGACGGTCTTTTGTGCGGCAAGGAAGGCGGCACGTTTAGACTGTCCTGCAGTCAAATTCTTGAAAAATTCGGTAATCAACAGCTGCGTAGAATCGTCAAAAACCTTCCAAAGACTCATTATAATGGTCTGTGCGCCCGCTTTCTTGAAACCGCGCTGCAAACCAAACACGCCTTCGCCAGTCACTTCACCCAAGCCAGTCTGACACGCCGAGAGGACCACGAGGTCAAGACCTTTGAAATCGAGACGGGAGATTTCTTTGGCGGTCAATACGCCGTCGTCGCCTTCGGGAATGACGCTGCGATTTTTGAGGTCAAGGGCTGCATTTGCACCCGCAAATAGCAACCCGCTGCAACTCATCGCTTTGTCCTCGTCGCTTTGCTTACTTGACGTGTAAAATTTGTAACCTGCGTTCTCCATATCCGCCTCGCTCATATAAAAACCGTGAGTGCCGATGTGCAGGATTTTCAGATTGTTGCCCGAAAGTTTTTTGAAACTTTCTTCCGTCGCCGAGGTGTCGGACAACGCAGTTACGCTGTATTGAGCCGTGCGCAGAAGTTCCGCAACTGCCGCCGACTCCACCTTGGTGCCGTCAAGATATACAGCACCGACACTTCTTTTGACATCTGTGCTGTCAGAATCAGCATCATACCTGATGCCACCGTATGTCGCAGCCTTTTTGTTGGGATTGATTGTGTTTTCCAATGCGAGTTCGCGGGTGGACGACAAGCGGTAAACATCGAATTTTTCGGCGAAAACTTTTCCATCCTCGTCGGGAAGGTATTCGATGCCAATGGTGTGGAACTGTCCTGTGGGCGAGAAATAGACATTCTTCACGCCGTCCAAATACTTCGTGAGCGGTTTCCAAACGAGATTGTAAAGTTTAGGGGTCTTGTAATAATCGTTTGTTTTGATGCCATAAAAATCATCCGTCTCAAAAAGTTTGACAAGTTCAGGGGAAGTCATTCCCTGTTTCAGGACAAAGGCGACATATATTTGCTGTTTGATTGCAGTGTCTTGGAAATTAGCAAACTCCACAGCCAAGTCATTGTCCTTCAAACTCTTTTGAATATCGTGCCAATCAATGGACAGATTTTTGGTGTAGTCGCCAAGTTCTTTTGAAGATTGCACGAGAAGGCGTTCTTCGTTATCAATCGCTTTCAACAACGAATCCGCGTCCATTGGCCTTTCGTCAGGCGAGAGTTGATATAGTTCGTCAAGTTTTGCTCGGTCTTGTCTGATTTTGTAATAACGGTTTGCGAAAGTTGT
Source organism: Bacteroidales bacterium (assembly GCA_017530465.1). Taxonomy (GTDB): domain Bacteria; phylum Bacteroidota; class Bacteroidia; order Bacteroidales; family UBA3824; genus UBA3824. Next base: position 3,837 of record JAFXMJ010000226.1, on the reverse strand, counting down.
GTCGTGGCTTTGTTCGATGAGTTTTTGGATTTCAAGTTCGGCGTTGAGAAGAAGGCCTTTGGAGAAAACAAGACCATTGTAAGCAAGGGCGGTGACATCGGCATTGTCGGCGATTTTATATGCGGCGTATGGCAAATCCGTGTCATAAAAATCGGAAAATTTTTTCCAATAATTTGAACGCTCCTTATTTGTCATCCACGAAAAATTCTTTAAAATGAATGATGACGTGCGTTCATATCCTTGTTTGTAATACCACACAGCATAATTATAATTGTCTGCACCTAAATAACCATCAGCAAGATTTCTCAATGACATAGCATAATAAGGGTGTTCTTCACCAAGTGCCTTTTTGTAGATTTCCATTGCCTCAGTGACAAGCCTGATGGCTTCCTGATAGTTGCCAAAGTAAGAATTAGAAACTGCCAAATTAGTCAATGTCCCGGCATAAACAGGATGTTCTTCGCCAAAAACCTTTTTATTGATTTCCATTGCCTCTGTACAAAGTTTAATTGCTTCCTGATAATTGCCAAGAAGATCATTATCAACAGCCAAATTATGCAATGACCGAGCATAATCAGGATGTTCTTCGCCAAGAACCTTTTTGTAAATTTCCATTGCCTTAGTATCAAGTCTTATGGCTTCCTGATAGTTGCCAAGATCCGAATTATACCCTGCCAAATTACCCAACGAACCAGCATAATAAGGGTGTTCCTCGCCAAGAACCTTTTTGCGGATTTCCATCGCCTTTGTACCAAGTCTTATGGCTTCCTGATAGTCGCCAAGGTCATCATAATAAATTGCCAAATTAGCCAATGACGATGCATAATCAGGGTGTTCCTCGCCAAGAACCTTTTTGCGGATTTCCATCGCCTGAGTGCCAAGCCTAATGGCTTCCTGATCATTACCAATTTCAGAATTAGACAATGCCAAACTATTCAATGACAAAGCATAATTTGGGTGTTCTTCACCAAGTATCTTTTTGTAAATTTCCATAGTCCTTGTACTAAGTCTTATGGCTTCCTGATAGTTGCCAAGATACGAATTATACTCTGCCAAATTATGCAATGACCAAGCATAACCTGGGTGTTCTTCACCAAGTACCTTTTTGTTAATTTCCATAGCCCTTGTACTAAGTCTTATGGCTTCCTGATAGTTGCCAAGATACGAATTATACTTTGCCAAATTATTCAATGAACAAGCATAATCTGGGTGTTCTTCGCCAAGTACCTTTTTGCGGATTTCCATTGCCTGTGTGCCAAGTCTTATGGCTTCCTGACAGTTGCCAAGACACGAATTATACTCTGCCAAATTATTCAATGAACGAGCATAATCTGGGTGTTCTTCGCCAAGTACCTTTTTGTAAATTTCCATAGTCCTTGTACTAAGTCTTATGGATTCCTGATAGTTGCCAAGATCCGAATTATACTCTGCCAAATTACCCAACGAACCAGCATAATAAGGGTGTTCTTCGTCAAATACCGTTTTGAAGACTTCCATTGCAATAGTTCCAAGTCTGATAGCCTCGGTGTAGTTGCCAATATGACTATTTGTGCCTGCAAGGTTGTTTATTGATTTTGCGTAATCAATGTGTTCTTCGCCCAAAACTTTTTTTCGTATTTCCGTTGCAATGATTCCAAGCCTGATAGCCTCGGTGTAGTTGCCCATATCGTCATTATAAAGAGCAAGGCAATGTAGCGACGAGGCATAGTCTGTGTGTTCTTCGCCCAAAACTCTCCTTCGTATTTCTAATGCTAAAGTTTCCAACTTGATAGCCTCAGAGTATTTTCCTTCATCTTCTTTGTCACTCGCAATGTTATGCCAGCAATCCGCCATTTTCAGTTCCGCCCTGTAATAATTCTCTGATGTAGGTTCGAGTTGCGTCTTGTCAAGCGAATCACTCTTTTGAAAATACGGAACAGCTTCCTCGTATTTCTCGGCGTCAAAAAGTTTCTCGCCTTTTTTGTAGAGTTGGTTGGATTTGTGGCTCTGCGGCATGGCGAGGAGCGGAAGGAGAAGGAGGATGATGGTGATAATGTGCTTATACATCGCAGTGTCAGAGTTTTATTTGAGTTTATGGAAGCGGCAACTCCCAATTAATGTTGGGCAAAGATAATGTTTTTTTGAAAAATTGGCGAAAAAAAATCTAAAAAGTTTTTTAAAAGATAGCATCAAAAAATCAAGATTTTTATCTATTTTTGCCAAAAATATAGACGCTATGACCACTCAGGAATTACTAAATATTATAAGTACAGGCGAGACAAGCAAAGTGCAGTTCAAAAGGGAGATGCCCAGAGGCGATTCCATTTTGAAAGAGATTGTTGCAATGTCCAATTCGCTTGGCGGGATAATCATCTTTGGTGTTGAAGACGTAAGCGGCAACATTGTAGGCCTAAGTCCCAAAGATATCGAGCAATACGACCGCGATATTTCTCAAATGGCTGACAACGTGCAACCTACAGTGTATATACAAACAGAGGTTGTTACAATCGAAGACAAAAATCTCCTGCTGATTCACGTCCCTGAGGGCATCAACCGCCCGTACAAGACATCAAAAGGCGAAATCTACCTGAAACAAGGCGCAAACAAAAGGCTCCTGACCGACAACAGCGAAATAATGAGGCTTTTTCAGCAAAGCAGGAATTTGCTCGCCGACGAAATGCCTGTCTATGGCGCAACTATCGACGACATAGCGCGTTACCAATTTGAAGATTATTTTCAGAAAGAGTTTGGTTACAATTTTGAGGAAAAAGGTCTTACCTACGAACAGGCATTAAAAGCAAAACGTGTGCTCCGCAACGGCGAAATCACTCTGGCGGGATTGTTGTTTTTTGGACGCAACCCACAGGACTTCAAACCAGCCTTCACGGTGAAACTCGTTGATTTCTACGGCACAGAGATTTCGTCAAACCAATATATGAGCAAGCCCCAAGACCTGAAAGGCACTATACCAATGCTATTGGAACAAAGTCTTACATGGGTAAAATCGCACCTGTTTAGCCTTCAAAATGGACAAGGATTCAATTCGATAGGCAAACTTGAAATATCGGAAATCGCGCTGACCGAAATAATCCTCAACGCGCTGATTCACAGAGATTATTACAAAAATTCGCCTATCAGGATAATGGTTTTCAGCGACAGGGTAGAAATCATAAGCCCAGGCAAACTTCCTAATTCACTGACAGTTGAAGACATTAAGTACGGCAACCCGGTAATTAGGAACAATCAAATGGTATATTTTTCGAGCAAACTGATGCCATACAGCGGTCTTGGCAGCGGAATCCGCCGAGCCCTTGAAGAAGAACCCGAAATGCAGATGTACAATGACATAGAAGGCGAACTTTTCAAGGTGGTTTTCAAAAGGAAAAATGATTCAAAGCCGTTGCGATGACATTTTTCCCCTTGCAAAACCCAAATTAATAATTAATTTTTGCCACAAAATACGTTACAAAAAAATGAAAAACGACATTTACAACGCAGAAATATCACTCGGCAAATCTATGCTCGGCGGCATTGGCAAAAGCGTCGCCGTGCTGTGCTCGTCGTCCATCAAGGAAGGCACACCGCACTATGACAAGGGCGTGGAAACTGGCTACGCGCTTGGGTTGGCGGGATATGCCGTAGTTACCGGCGGCGGGCCAGGGCTTATGGAAGCCGTCAACAAAGGGGCACAACAATCCGGCGGCAAGTCGGTCGGGATGTGCATGAAATTCCCGGGCGTATTCATCCAAAACGAATACATCGACCCTCAATACAACGTGGTGCTTACAAACATGGCGGCACGCAAACAACTCTTTTGGGACATGGCGACGGCGTTTGTGGCGTTGCCCGGCGGCTATG
>JAFXMJ010000225.1 GCA_017530465.1 Bacteroidales bacterium | reverse complement strand
TTTTTATGAATTATATATCCTTTTTCAGATTTTCCGAATTCCGTCGCATATCCCAAAAGTTGTATTTTATTTTAGCCACGGGAATTCCTCTTTCATCATTTTGTCAACTTGTTCCGAGGTATATACCCGTCCATTCTTGATGTCGTCGAGGCTTTCGTCAATCATTTGGTTGATTTCGTCCATCGTATATGGCTTCAATTCAGGCTCTTGTTTTGCGTTTTTATTTGGTTCCATTTTTAATGATATTGCAATCATTGCCATTAGCGTTTAACAATTACAATGCAAATATAAAATCCTTTGGCGAAAAATGCAAATATTTTTTTTAGAAAGACCGAAAAACAATTCAGCCGCAAAAAGGAAATTTCTTTCTCCTTGCGGCTGAAATATTGTTAATTGTCGGGATGTCAGGCTGTCATTTTAGACGTTGTACACAACGTCTCTACTTGCGAACCCAGTCAGTAACTTCGTAAAAACCAAAGTTTTTACGCTCGACATTAGAATTACCTTCGCTCCAAACGTCGCTATACATATTACGACCCATTATGTTGCGACCATCCTCAAACTCGTAAATCACCCAGTAACTGATAGATGTGTACCATTTGATTGTGCCTTGATAATAGGCGGTTCTGTCCTCCTTGGTCTCCTTCCATTCGCTCATAAGGCCAATAGCACCAATCTTCACATTCTTAAATTCAGGATGCGTAACGCGGTCAAATCCGGCATAAGGATGTGAGGTTTCGTACTCCATCAGTTTTCTCTTGGCGGCATCGTTGTTCCACTGCACCATATCCTCCAATTGCGCCACAGTGTACTTGGTTTCAGGGTCAAAACCAGCGAAACCCGCGGCAAGACCTTGTTCTGAAAGCATAATGCCGTATGCAACGTATGCCATCAACAACGGGTTTACAGCACCTTGGACTACAACATTGCCGATGTAGTCGCTACTGTATGCCCTGTTGTTGACAACTTTACCAATCTTAGAGTCCGCCTTTCCGTTGATTGTACCACGTACAGTGTAACTGTCGATGCGCTGAGCACGAAAGTCGGTAAGACCGATGATGCCGTGGTTTGGTACTAAGTCGTTGTAGTTAATGAAAGCATCTTCGATTTTGACGATTAGTTTGAGAGTTCCGAGATTGGGCGATTCGATAGTGCCGTCGGCATTTATAGAGCCTTTGGATGCACCATTTTTGTCGGTGAACTTGCCTGTTGCAGGGTCAAGTTTATAGACCGAACCAGGGGTGTTGCCAGCACGATCTGTCAAGATGGTAAGTTCGAGTGTGGCGGAATTCCACGAACAGATGCCCTTGCCATCAATAGAAAAGAGGCGTTCCTTGCCTTCTGCATCAGGCTGTGGAATGGCGAGTTTCATTTGTTCCTGTTGTGCGGCAAATTTTTCGTGAGCCTCATTCATTACTCGCTCTTTCTCATTCTTAGCCTTTTTTTTGCTGGGAGCACTAAGGGCCTTGTTGATAAGACCAAACTGTGCTTCGGCTGCGGTGTTGAATGTGAACATTGCCACAAGCAACAGCACTGCAATTTTGATTAGATTTTTCATAAGTGTTTTTTTAAGTTAAATGATTTGTTAGTCATCGGCGACAAAAATACACATATACACCGTACCACAAAAAATTTCGAATATCGAAAATCTAATCACTAAGCGGCGAAAATCTATACATTTTGCTCCGTTTTTTTAGACAATTCCATTTCTATCTCTATGATGTCGGCTAAATCTTTGAGGAAATTGTGTCCGGTAATTACAGACGCCTCCATAAGAAAAATCACGGCGTTGAATTTCTTTTCGTGTATTATCTTGTAACCATTGGCGCGGCAGTAATTGAGTTTCTTGGCAAGCCACGAAGGAGAACGCTCCATTTTGTCCAACTCGTCTTGTATCATTTGCCCAATGTTAATATCCTGTATCATAACTAATTGTAAGTGTCGGCGGCTCCTGCGGACAACTAATCGACAATAAAAAAGGCGTGGAACCTTATATACACTCGTTCCACCGTCTGAGGCCTTCGAACTTGCCCTATCTGTCGAAACGAGCAACGAAGACCCACGCTTATGCAACCACATACGGACACACCTATGGCATACCGTAGTAACATACATAACCTAATGGGCATCTATCGCTGCAATGTTCCTGACAGATAATTATTGAAGTGTTCGAAGTTTCAAACGGTCAACAACAAAGCGTAAATAAACGCCTTTATATAATATACTCCGCCCGCCACACGAAGCGACGGACATAGCATTGGCAAAGGTAAAAAGAATTTTTGATTTATCCAAATAAATATTTTTGGAGCGCACGGTAATTTTATTATCTTTGTAGAAAATAATTTTTGCCAAAGACTATGGAACAAAACATTGCTATTCAGTTGTTTGAAAACAAGAAAATCCGTGTAGTATGGGATGCCGAGGCAGAGAAATACTACTTCTCGATAGTTGACGTCGTGCAAGTGCTGACCGACAGCGCAGACGGACGCAAGTATTGGAACAAACTGAAACAGAGGCTACAAGCCGAAGGAAATGAAACGGTGACAAATTGTCACCAGTTGAAATTGCCCGCAAACGACGGCAAGAACAGACTAACCGATGTAGCCGATATGGAGCAACTCCTGCGCTTAATACAATCGATACCGTCCAAGAAAGCCGAACCCGTCAAGCAATGGCTCGCCGAGGTGGGCAGTCAGCGCATCGACCAAATGATAGACCCCGAACTGACCTTCCAAATGGCTG
>JAFXMJ010000224.1 GCA_017530465.1 Bacteroidales bacterium | reverse complement strand
GAGTAACCAGCCATCACGTCAAATTTGCTATTGATGCTGGCAAGGTCGTGGGCGTAGGTGAAATAAGCATCCATCTGCGAATTGCGGCGTTGCTGTTCCCATTCGTTGCGGTCGCTCATATTGGAACCCGCAAAAAGGTCGGGCTTGCCGATGGCGTTGATGGTCTTGCCGTCGCTCTTGGAAGCGTCAAGGGACAGATTGTAATTGAATTTCAATCCTGGTACATACTTGAAATTGTATTCCAACTGCGCACTGCCGATGAAATTTTTGACGTCGGCGGAATTGTCGTTGAGGTCGATTTTGGAGACGGGATTAGGACCTGCGCCAAATTTGTTGTAATTGTTTTTGGCGTCGTTGTAGGAAGTGCCCCAGTCGCGGTCGTAAGGGTCGCCGCTGCCCGTCCAACTCCAATATCCGAGGTATGGGCTGCCGTCGGCGTAGATAGGTTTGGTGGGGTCGTAATAGACAGCATTGCCGATAGCACCCGCCGCAAAGTCGCTGTGGATAATCATACCCTTGGCGTTGAGGTTGATTTTGAGACGGTCGTTCAGGAGCTTGGGATTCAGGGAGATATTACCGGTGTAACGGCTGTTGTGGTCGCCGTCCTGAATACCGTTGGAATTGGTGTAGCCGAGTGATACGCGGTAGGGCATCAATTCCTTCACGGAGCCGAGTACGCTGAGATTGTGTTCGGTGCTTACGGCAGTGCGGTAGATGAGATTTTGCCAATCGGTATCGTAAGTGTGGACAGCCTCGCCGGTGGTGGGATTGAGGCCAGCCTTGGTGTAAACTTCCGCCTGGTTGGACGCGCCTGCAAACGTTTTGCGGATGAAGTCGCGGTACTCGTTGCCGTCGAGTACATCGATGGTTTTCTTCACCTTTGATACCGACACATTGCCGTCGTAAGAGATTTTTACGCTGCCAGCCTTGCCTTTTTTGGTGGTGATGATGATTACACCGTTGGAAGCGCGGCTGCCGTAGATTGCAGTTGCCGATGCGTCCTTCAATACGGTGAAAGTCTCGATGTCGTTGGGGTCGATGGTGGAGAGCATATTGCCGACACCGCCAATGCCCGAATTGTCGAGATACACGCCGTCGAGGATGATGAGCGGGTCGTTGCTTGCCGAGAGGGACGAGCCGCCACGGATGCGAATCGTGGAGCCGCCGTTGGCAGAGCCGCCGCCATTCACTACATTGACGCCTGCAATCTTGCCCACCAACATATCGTCGGCGGTGGTTGCAACGCCCTTCATCTTGGGGTCGGCTTCGAGGGTTGACACCGAGCCTGTGGCGTCGGATTTTTTCACTGCGCCGTAGCCAATCACTACTACTTCGTCTATCTCGGCGAGGTCTTCGCGGAGCAAGATGCTGAGTGAAGGTTGGGCATCGACTACCAAAGTCTGATAGCCGATGAAAGAGATTTGGAGACGTGCGCCCTGCGGCACTGTGAGCGCAAAATTGCCGTCGAGGTCGGTGATAGTGCCGTTGGTGGTGCCTTGTTCTATAACAGTGGCTCCAATGATGCCGAGTCCGGAATTGTCGTGCACATTGCCACGCACATTGATTTGTGCCGCAGCCGCGCTCGTCCAGACTAATGCCGCCAATAATAGCAACATTCTGATTGGTGAAAAAGTGGTCTGTCTTTTCATTGTTTTACGAATTTTGGGTTAGTAAAATTTTTCCCAAATTTATATGCGCGATTGCCCCCGCCGCAATAGCATCAAAGGTAAAATCAAAGTTTTTAAAAATGATAATCGTCTGATTATTAACGATATGATATATTTTTGAGATTTAATTTATCAAAGTGGTTTTTAAGAAAAAAATTTGGTGGATTCTGCAATTTGGCGTATATTGTAGCCGCAAAAACACACGAAAACACCCAGTCCAATGATGAAAAAATTGTTGACAATAATAATAATGTGGATGTGCGCCGTCAATGCGTCGGGTCAGGAAGATTACGCCAAACTCGACCTCCTTGTTGGCGACATTCCCAAAATAATCTCCGACAAGCAACAGCGCATCGCCGTCTTGTCGGAAGGCGAAAAAGGCTACGGACTCAATGCCCGGCTATTTCGCGAGTATATGTCGTTTAAATATGATTCGGCGTTCAAATACATCGACGAAAACCTCCGCCTCGCGCAGGAGAGCGGCGACCGCGAGCGCATCTACGACTGCCGCCTCAAATACGCCCACATACTCTCTGTGGCGGGATTGTTTAAGGAGGCGGGCGACGTGATGGGCGCAATATGCCCCGATTCGGCAAGCGACGGCATCAAGACCGTGTATTACTCTCAAAAGGCGGATTTGTTTCTGTACAGTATGGAATTTAACGACAAGATGCCGCATTACAACTCGTTGCAAGACAGTATGTTGTATTACCGTAAAAAAACAATGGAGACGGCATTGGAATCGAGTTATGACTACGCCTTTGCCGCCGCCGCCATAAGAGCCGCGCAGGACGATTACAAATCTGCCAAAGCCATACTCCTCGATTACCTCGCCGCCGGAGTGCCCGACACGCGGACTTATTCGGTGGTTGTAAGCACATTGGCTTTTTATTATGAGATGGACGGCGACATCGACAACGCCGAACATTATTATCGTCTATCCGCAGAAAACGACCTCGAAAACGCAATCATCGAAAACAGCAGCCTGAGACACCTCGCCGACATCTTGTTTGCAAAGGGCGATTCGCAACGAGCGTTCAAGTATCTGATGGCGTGTTCGGAGTGCGCCAATTTTTTTGGGTCGAGACTCAGGAGCGTGCAAAATGCCGCCATCTTCAACAAGATAACCGACGCCTACGAAACACAGCGCAAACAAATCCACCAGACAACGCTCATATTCCTTGCCGTGCTGCTGATAGTGGCGTCGGCGTTGGTATGGTTGTCAATCAAATTATCAAAGAAAAACAAAAGTTACATAGCCGCCAACCGCAAAATCGTGGAGTTTAACGCCGAACTCGATTCCGCAATGGAGCAATTGAAGAAGACCAACGCCTCGCTCAAAGAATCCAACGGCATCAAGGACGAGTACATCGGCAGGTTTATGACATTGTCGTCGCAGATTATAGAAAACATCAGCCAAAAATATTCCGCCATCAACAAACTCGCCCGCGAAAAACGTATGGCGGAACTCTACGCCGAAATCAAAAACGAGGACATCATCACCATCAACACCAAATCATTCTACAAAAACTTCGACGAGGCGTTCCTCAACCTATTCCCGACATTCTGCGCCGAGGTGAACGCCCTGCTCAAACCCGACTGCCAGATAGAGATAAGGGACGGCAGCCTCAACACCGAATTTCGCGTCCTGGCGTTGCTGCGCCTTGGATTCGCCGACAATAAGCAGATAGCGTCAATCCTGCGCTCCTCGATAGCCACAATCTACACCTACCGCTCCAAGATAAGGGCAAAGGCATTGGACAAGGAACGGTTTGAGGAGTTGGTGAAAGGGGTAGGGTAGGAGAAAGTTGAAAAAAATAATGGCACAGACCGCAAATTATCAAAAATATTTTGTAATTTTGCGGCGCAACTAATCAGACGACGTTCAGCGCATTAATAATATTGTATATACAAAAAATGGAAAACAACAGAAATCGCGGCAATTCCGGCTATTCGGACAACCATTCCCGCGCAAACGCCCCGAGAGGCGGCAGAAACTATCAGAACGGCGGCAACAATTACCAGCGTGGCAACAACAAGGGCTTCGGTGGCAGCCGCAATAGGAATTATGACAACAACGGCTACGGCAACAGCGGATATGGCAACGGCAACCGCTACGGCAATAGTCAGAACGACCGTTATGGCAATGGCAACAACAGCCGCTACGGCAACAATCAAAACAATCGTTACAGCAACGACCGCTACTCCAATGGCAACGACCGTTATGGCAACAACCAAAACAGCCGTTACTCCAACAATGGCGGCTACCATCGCGACAACGGCAACAACGGCGGCTACAACAATTACAACGACGGCGAGCCACGTCAGCGCGGCAATTACAGCCGTCAGGGCAGCAAATACACCGTCGATGAGCAGGGATACCACCACAAGAAATATTGGGACCACTCCGACCGCAAGAAAAAGGCTTTTGAAGACGCTGTGGAGCGTGAGGACGATTTTATGGAGCACGATGGCAAAATCCGCCTCAACAAGTACCTCGCCAATAGCGGCATGTGTTCGCGCCGCGAGGCAGACCGTCTCATCAAGGCTGGACAAGTGGAGGTGAACGGCGAGATTGTTACCGAAATGGGCGTCAAGGTGAGCATGTCTGACGAAGTGAAATTCAACGGTATGATAATCAAGCCCGAACACAAGCGTTACATCCTCCTCAATAAGCCCAAGGACTATATCACCACCCTCAAAGACCCGAACGCAAGGCATACCGTGATGGATTTGATAGAGGGCGCGTGCAAGGAGCGCGTGTACCCCGTGGGCAGGCTCGACAGGAATACCACCGGCGTATTGCTTTTCACCAACGACGGCGACCTCGCCAAGAAGCTCACGCACCCGAGCAACGAGATTCAGAAGATTTACCACGTAACTACCGACAAGGCTGTTACCGTGGCAGACATCGAGAAAATAGCGGAAGGATTTGAGTTGGAGGACGGCTTTATCAAGGCAGACGAGGTGGGCTATCTCGACCAACACAACAAATGCGAGGTGGGCATCCGCATCCACTCCGGCAGAAACAGGATTGTGCGCAGGATTTTTGAGTATCTTGGCTACGACGTTGAGAAACTCGACCGCCTGAGTTTTGCAGGTCTCGACAAGAAGGGCCTCGGACGCGGACGTTGGAGATTCCTGAGCGAAAAGGAGGTTGGCTTCCTCTATATGATCAGCAACAAGAAGGCTGTGGAAGACCAGAGGGCCGCCGCTTTTTCTGACGACGACATCAATGAATAGGCGATGCTCGAAAACGTCAAAAAATATTTTAAGATGGTTCGGTTTGCGCATACGGTGTTTGCAATGCCGTTTGCGCTAATCGGATTTTTCCTTGGCATCAAGGCGGCAGGCGGATTTGACTGGCTGTTGCTCTTGGAGGTGGTGCTGTGCATGGTGTTTGCGAGGAATACGGCGATGGGATTCAACCGCTGGTTAGACCGCGATATTGATGCCATGAACCCCCGCACAAGTCGCCGTGAAATTCCCGCCGGGAAGATTTCGCCACGGAATGCGATGGTTTTTATTATTGTTAATATCATTCTTTTCATTGCCACAACATTCTTTATCAACAGGTTAGTGTTTTATCTTTCGCCGGTCGCACTTTTTGTGGTGATGTTCTACAGTTATACCAAAAGGTTCACTCCGTTGTGCCATTTTGTGCTTGGGTGCGGTCTCGCGCTTGCGCCGATTGGTGCGTATTTGGCTGTGACGGGCGAGTTTGCTGTGCTGCCTGTTGTGTATTCATTCATGGTTTTGACGTGGGTGAGCGGTTTTGATGTGATTTATTCATTACAGGACGCTGAGTTTGATACCGACAAGCATCTTCACTCCATCCCGCAATGGCTGGGCATCAAAGGTGCGCTCAGGCTCTCGGCTTGTGTTCATGTTGTTACGGCATTGCTTGTGTTTGTGGCGGGCTATCTTCAGGGCGCGGGCGTGATGTTCACTATTGGCGCGGGCATTTTCTGTGTGCTTTTGGCAAGGCAACATTCGATAGTCAAGGCTGACGATTTGCGGAGGGTCAATGTGGCTTTCGGCACATTCAACGGTGTGGCGAGCTGTGTCTTTGCGGCGTTTGACATTGTGGATATACTTTGCTTTTAGACGCACAGAGATTTTTTTTGAGAAATATAAATAATTGTGTAGTTTTGCGGTAAATTAAATCAGAAACATTATGACAGCATTACAATTAAACTCGGAGTTTTTTGCGGTGATGAGCAAGATTGCCGCAAGCAAAGGACTTTTGCAACAGGTTTTGGACTATGCAAAAGGTCTTCTCGCCGAAAAAGAAGACGAGACAAATATGACCAAGGAAGAGTTTTTCCATCGAATCGACGAGGCAAAAAAAGGCTCGTCGGTATCCTTTGAGAATGTTGAAGATTTGGACAAATACATCAGAAGTCTATGACACGATATAAAGTTGCAATCAAAGAACAGGCGCAAAAGGATAGGCGCATTACCCAAAAACACAGATTAATTTACGAAATCATTGATAAAGAAGTTGTAGTGCTTGTTCTTACTGCTTACGGTCATTACGACGACAAATAATCCTCTTATGAACAAAATACTTTCACTTTTAGGTTTCACCCCGCAAGAACATTCCATCAAGACGGAGCTGATGGCGGGGCTTACGACATTCCTTACGATGTCTTACATATTGGCTGTCAATCCGTTGATACTTGGCGACGCGGGCATGGACAAGGGCGCGGTATTTTCGGCGACGGTGGTGGCTGCCGCAGTTGCCACGCTTGTGATGGCATTCTACGCCAAAAAACCTTTTGCGCTTGCTTCAGGTATGGGTCTCAACGCGTTTTTTGCATATACGTTGGTGCTTGTGATGGGCTATACGTGGCAGGAGGCGTTGGCGGCGGTATTAGTGGAAGGCGTTGTGTTCATAGTGATGACAGTTTTCAAGGTGCGCGAGGCGATAGTTGACACCATCCCCAAAAACTTGCGCTACTCGATTTCCGTGGGCATTGGCCTCTTCATAGCCTTCATTGGACTCAAAAACGGTGGCATCATCGTCGCAAATAACTCCACAATCACAGGGTTGGGCGAGTGGACGGCGTCATCGACCTTGGCAGTAATTGGCATTGCCTTGGGCGCAGTATTGTTGGCGGTGAAAGTGAGGGGCGCATTATTTTACACTATAATTGCCTTGACGATAATCGGTATCCCGTTGGGCGTAACACAGATTCCATCGGATTTTACCGTGGTGAGTCTCCCCGCATCGATGGAGCCGGTGGCAATGAAGGTGGACTTTTCTCGTTTTCTTTCTTTTGATGTCAATTACTACATCGCAGTAGCTACCTTGCTGTTTATGGACTTGTTTGATACTATCGGCACGCTGATAGGCGCGTCCACGGGTGCTGGTATGGTTGACAAGGAGACCGGCAAAATTCCCGACCTCAACAAGGCATTGATGGCTGACGCAGTGGGCACCACCGTGGGCGCATTGTGTGGTACGTCCACCGTGACGACATACGTGGAAAGCACCACTGGCATCGCCGAGGGCGGCAGGACGGGCTTGACTGCCGCAACTGTTGCGGGGCTGTTTCTGGTGTCGATGTTCCTCTCGCCGGTATTTTTGGTGATACCGTCGGCGGCTACTACGAGCGCGTTGGTATTGGTGGGCGTGATGATGCTCAGCCAGGTGGTGCATCTTGATTTCAAGGATTTTACGGAGTCGGTGCCGGCGTTCCTGACAATACTGATGATGCCTTTTGCGTCGAGTGTTTCGGAGGGCATCGTAATGGGATTGTTGTCGTATGTAATTATAAAAATGTGTACGGGGCGTTTCAGCCAGTTGTCGGTGACGATGTACGTGCTCGCGGCATT
>JAFXMJ010000019.1 GCA_017530465.1 Bacteroidales bacterium | reverse complement strand
GCCTTGTCGTTTTCGTGGTTGCTTTGGTAATATGACGCGAGAGAGGCGTGTGTGCGGGCCTCCAATCGCGGGTCGTCGATGTCTTGGAGCAGTTTCAATGCAAGCATCGCCTCCACCTTCGCCCTGTCCATATCAAACAATGCCTTGTGCGCCTGCGACAATACGATAAGTGCTTGGCATTGAGTTTTGTAGTCGTTGACTGACTCAGCCATTTCGTATGCTTTGGTGGCGTGGCGGATGGCTTCTTTGGTGTTGGGTTGGTCGTTGAGCAACGATGCGTGTATGCAGGTGTATAGGCGGGCGGCGGCGTAGTCGTTGTTTTGGGTGGCTCGCTCGCTCGCTTCGTCCAAGAGACGGTCGCACTCCTCAAAATTTTGCAACAATCCCGCCGCGTAGCCCTGCCGGTACAGTGCTTCGTAGTAGGTGCGTTGGTCGTTGTCCTGTTGTGCCGATTGGTACAGCAATGTCGCCGTGTCGTATGCGTCCTGATACATACCGAGAAAAATCTGCGCGTCGCACTTGTAACGGAGTGCCGCCCTGTAAGTGTGGCTGAGGAGGTCTTTGTCGGGCAGAATGTCGAGGATGTATTGCGCGTTTTGGAGTAGTTGCGGCATTTGGTAACGTGCCGCGAGAGGCGCAAGGAGTTCGTCGGCTTCTGCGAGGTTTTCGGGGGTAATGATTAATGCGGCTGCGGACGGCTCGGCTGCGGTTTCGTTTGGCAGGAGAGCGTTGACGGCTGCGGTAAGTGCGTCGTCGTTGGCAGCGGCGAGTATGTGGGGTGCGATTTGGACGAGTATGTCTATGTCTTGTTCGCTGATTATGTGATGCTTGGCGTGGTTGCGGCAGAGTTGTTGCAGCCGGGTGGCGAGGTTGTTGGGGTCTGCGTTTTCCGCCTCTTTCGCCTCTTTCGCCAAAAGGTTGATGCGCAGGGTTTCGATGTCTTCAATTGATGAAGAAAGGTCGAGTACTGCGGCGGCGAGGCCTTCGTGCAAGTGCCATTTGCCGTCCGTAATGGTCATTATCGACGATTCGCGGAGATAGTTAAACACTTCCCTTACATACAGTTGCACGCCGCCGGTGAGGGCGTAGAGACGGTTTACAAAATAGGACGGGAAGTCGTTTGGCGACATCGTGAAGGCTATCGTGGTGGCGATGTCGGCAAGGGTCATTGGTTTTACTTCGATGTCCGTGAATTCAATCGAGGCTTTTGTAAAGATGCCTTTGACGTCGGCGATTGTGGGCATCAGCATCGACGATTGCGTGATGATGCCGCCGCTCGTGTACGCCAATACGAGCAAATAGTGCAGGCACGACGATGCCGACAACGTCCGCGCCAACTCGCTGATGTCGCTGAGTTGTTGGTCGTTGCGGTCTTGTATTTCGTCTATGATAATTACCGCATAGCAATCCTGTGGTAGCGATGAGATGTCGCCGTCATCCACAAAGCGTATGAAGCCCTCCTCCATCTGCCGACCCGCGAGGAATCCGTACCTTTCGAGCATCCCCGGAGAGGAGATGCGCTCGCGCAGCCTTTTGATGAGTGCCGACTTGCCTACGCCCTTCGCGCCGCTGATGAACAACGCCCTGTTGTTGCCTTCTACAACATCCTCAAAGGCGTTGCAAGCCACGCTGAGTGCCACTTCGTTGCCGTGGAATTTTTCTTCCTGCATACTTGCTGTTGATTGATACTGTCAAATAAATTACAAAATTATCGAATCGCCGCCAATGTTGCAAATTTTTTTTCGTGGAGACATTATTTTTTTGTAAAATTGCACTTTGTTTAGCACTAAAATGTAATATATGAAAAAAATTACCAAAATAATAATTGCAATCGCGGCGATATTGGTTGTAATTGGTTGTGTGGTAGGATATTATGCTTACCAAATGGTCTATGCGCCCAATATTTCGACACGCGATTTGCAGTATCTCTACATTCGCAACGGCGAGGATTTTGAGCAGGTGAAGAAGAATTTGTACGCCAATTTTACGGTGGACGACAAGGACGCCTTCGAGCGCGTGGCGGAGTTGAAGCATTATGGCAGCAACATCAAGCCCGGTCGTTACCGTATCAAAAAATCTATGAGCAACAACGAGTTAATCAATATGTTGAGGTCGGGCGCACAGGAGCCGGTGCAACTTCGCATCAACAATATCCGCACCCTTCCCCAACTCTGCGGCAAGGTGGCTGCGCAGATTGACGTGGACAGCGCGACGCTCTGCAACCTCTTGACGGATGGCGATGTGTTGACCAAATACGGTTTTGACTCCAAGACTTGCCTGGCGATGTTCATCCCCGACACTTACGAAATGTATTGGAACACCACGGAGCGCGGTTTTGTGGACAAGATGTATGTCAATTACAATAATTTTTGGAACGAGGAGCGTCAGAAAAAAGCCAAGGCGTTGAATCTCACGCGGATACAGGTTGCGACGTTGGCGTCCATCGTTCAGTGCGAACAATCTGTGCACCGCGAGGAACAGCCCACGATTGCTGGGCTTTATCTCAACAGGCTACGGATTGGGATGGCGTTGCAGAGTGATCCGACGGTGGTATTTGCGATTGGAGATTTTTCGGTGAGGCGCGTTACTGGCGCGATGTTGGAGGTTGATTCGCCTTACAACACTTACAAGCACACAGGTCTGCCACCGTCGCCGATTACCTTTGCCGAAAAGACCGCCCTCGACGCTGTGCTCGACCACGACCACAACGATTACATCTATATCAAGGTCAAAATACCTGTATGCCGCCTCGGGGATGCCGATAGGGC
>JAFXMJ010000223.1 GCA_017530465.1 Bacteroidales bacterium | reverse complement strand
TATCGACGCGGAGGGTGTAGATTTTTGGGTCGTTCTTCTGAAACCTGAATCCCGGCGGCTGTGCGTAACTTACTCCTATCAAGCACATTAGCAACGAGATTATTAATGCTCTTTTCATTGTGTTTAGGTTTTGTAAATGATTGATAATGTAGTTTAGTAGTCGGTGCAAATCTAACAACCAATTTTATAAACAACAAATTTTTTTTGCTAAAAAATGTTTATCTTTGCGGCGTTATGAGCATCACAATTACACCCGTAGCCCGCATCAGCACCGAGTTTCCGCAGAAATTTGGTATTCCGCGACAGCCGCTTTTGGCACAAAGCACTGTCGCTGAGATAGTTTTTGAGCCTGAGTTTCGCAATCCTGACTGCATCCGTGGCATTGAAAAATGCAGTCATTTGTGGCTGATTTGGGAGTTTTCGGAGTTTTCGGGGCGGCAATGGTCGCCGCTTGTGCGCCCGCCGAGGTTGGGCGGCAATAGGAAAATGGGCGTTTTTGCAACACGCAGTCCGCTGAGACCCAATCCGTTGGGATTGTCAGCCGTGAAAATTATCGAAATCATCAACGACCGCGCACGTGGCCCCATAATCCGTGTGTCGGGCGCGGATATGATGGACGGCACGCCAATTTATGACATCAAGCCTTATATTCCTTACGCTGACAGCATCCAAGATGCTGTTACTGAGATATTTACTCAACCAAAAACTCTTTCTTCTGTGTGTTGGGAGTGCGACTCTCCCCTGCCCCACTCCGATCGCAAAATTATAGCCTTGGAGGAGATTTTGATGCAAGACCCAAGACCGGCATATAAGCACAATGACACAGGTAGTTACGCATTTGAATTTTCGGGGCTGCACGTGGAGTTTTGCGTGGAGGAGGATGTTGTTGTGGTCAGGAAATGTATCGGCTTATAAACATAAAAACATCGGCTTATAAACCGAGATATTTCTTAAAAATGTCGGTTTATAAGCCGAAAGTTTGAAATGGATAAACTAAAACCTATTTATTCTTCTTGTTGCCTTTATCGCCCTTGCCGTGTCCGCCGTGGTGAGGACCGCGCTTTTGGGATTCCTCGTATTTGGCGTATTGGTCGTCGGTGAGGATTGCTTTGAGTTTGGTGTTGTACTCCTCGCGTTTGGTGCGCATTTCTTCAAACTTCGCCTTCTGTTCCTCGGTGAGTTCGGGGCGGTTGCCTTGGGCGGGAGGGTTGCCGTTGTTGGTTGCGCCCGAAACGCCGTCGGGTTTCTCTCCGCCTTCGGGACGCGGGCCATTGGGTCTGCCCATTCCGGGACCTCCAAACGGTCTGCCGATAACGTCCTGATACTCAGTGTTGAGGACGAGCACCTGCGACTTCTGCGCGTCGGTGAGTTCGAGTTGCTGCGCCATACGCTCCGTGGTCTGTTCGGGGGTTGGCGGCTCGGGACGGTTGCCCTGTTGTGCGTTGGCAGCGAATGTGAGTGCCGCCGCCGCAATCATAGTCAAAAAAAATCTTTTCATATTGCGATACATTAAGTTTGTTGAAGTTTTCGCAATTTAGACTGACTGCGTGAGGGGCGGTTTAGCGCGATTATGGTTAAGAAATTCAAATAATTGTTGTGAAAATTAAATGAATCAGTCAGCGTTGCCGTTTACAAGTTCGTTGACGAGGCACAGCGTCCGGTAGCCGGTTTTGACGGCGGAGAGGTGGCGCAGTTTGTTCTGCAAGTGCTGTTCGAGGTCGTCGTATGGCATCATCATATAAAATTGGAATATCTTGCGGTCGATATGGTTGGCGTCGCACCATAGGGCGTATTGTTTTTTTGCGGCGTTGATGGATGGAAAATCGCCAAACAATTCCTTCATACGCTTTGCCTCGGCATAAAACCACGTTGTGAATGTCTTAATCTGACCTTTGATTTCCGCAATTTTTTCGGCTGCCGACGGCACTATCGCCACGATGTCGTCGTCCTCCTCGGCAATGATGGCGCGAAACAGCACCTTTGCGTTGCAGGCGTTGTCGGTGGAAAGTTTTAGTTGGAGATACGACTCGCATTTGATTTTTGTGCGCGGTATGCCGGGCGTGGTGTAATCAACTACAACACAACCTTCCTCGTATTGACCGTTGAAGGTTTGGATGATTTTCATCAGGTCGTCGTATGAGGAGGCGTCAAGGAGTTCGGGATACTCAAATTTAACACCAAAATCCACCGTCCTCGGGTCTTTTTCGATGAGGTCGGGGGTGCGGTAGCCGTGGAGCAAGAGTTTGGTCTCGCGGTATTCGCAAATTATCTTGTTGCGCGGCGAAATGAGTTCAAAAATCATCGTAGAACCCAACTCCACATTGTCTGTCCAACCGCCTGTTAGATAGAAACATCCATTGTCGCGGTTGAAGTGGATTGTGGCTGAGGTGTCGATTTTTTTGAGTGCGTATTCGACCAAGTCGCCGTAGAGTTCTGCGCCCTTGGTTCCAGGTTCGTCAATCAGTTGCGGGTCGTCGATTGGGACGTTGAGATCGAAAGAGCCGTTGGTGAAAAAATACAGACGACGCCCCACGCCGGGTTCGTCGAGACAGGCTGTCTTGATGAGTATGCCGTCAATTTTCATTTGGAATTTTGCGTTTTTCCAATTAATCGCCGCCTCGAT
>JAFXMJ010000222.1 GCA_017530465.1 Bacteroidales bacterium | reverse complement strand
TTGGTCTGTCCTTTGTTGTTTTGGAGCGTTGCGCCGATACCCTCAAACTTGCCCGACATCGAAATATCGAAGTTGGTCTTTTCCTCCGGCGGGAAATATTCGGAGTGCGGGTCGCAAGCAGATATTATCGAATTGAGGAAAATAGACATCCAGTCGGCGTCCTTGATGCCCGCAAGACGTTTCATCCATGCGTCGTAACTCTCCTTGACCCTCTTTACTGCGTTAGCTTGGATGGAATCCATCGTCTTGATTTTGTATGAAGTGTCGTTGTCCTTGATGGCCTTCTCCTGCGCCGTGAGTTCGTCTGAAATTTTTTCGAGGACGGCGAGCTTGGTGATTTTGCGCCAATTGTCGCGGAGCGCAGCATCGTCGGCGGCGTAGTCGGCAGAATCGGGGTTGGTCTGGATAAATTCGTTCACAGTGAAATCGAATGTACCACTTATCGCCTCCCTGTAATACTCCGCAGCCTGCTCCTGCCGCCTCTTGATGATTTCGGTGGCAACATTGTAGAGATCAAATTCGGCGTTCTTGATTTCGTCGTCGATGGCATAGCGGTACTTGGAGAGGAGCTCCACGTCCGATTTCAGAAGAAACCTCTTGGAATAGTCGAGCTTCGAGAGGTATTCGTCAAAAGCCTTGGACGAAAAATTGTCGTCAAACACAATGTGTTCGTAATGAGCCGCTTCGAGCGACTGCTTGATGACGGTGAGTATCACCTTGTCACGGTTGTCCGTCTTGATAAGTAATGGCTTGAATGCCATGATTATCAAGGCTAACACCAAGAAAATGGTGCTGATTCTGATAATTGTCTTCATTATATTCTGTCGTTTGTTGTCATTGGGTTCCCAATATGTATCCATAATAATGCAGGTTATTATTAATGATGACACAAAGATAAACAATAAAGTGATTGCAACCATCATAAAACAGCATTTTTTTTAACAAAAAAAGCCCCACGCCCGAAGGCATGAGACCCGACTAAAAACCCAAAAGTGATCCGGGAGCGATTCGAACGCTCGACCCACAGCTTAGAAGGCTGTTGCTCTATCCAGCTGAGCTACCGGACCTGCCTTTTTCAAAATCACGGCGCAAAGGTACACATTATTATTATATGCACCAAATTTTTTTGAGGATTTTTTTATGTCAAACAAAGAACTTGTCGTTGAAATTGACCAAATACACCTTCTGTGTCGCACGGGTCAACGCCGTGTAGAGCCAGCGGAGGTATTCGCGGTCGAGCATATCGTCGGTGAGATAGCCATTGTCGATGAAAACATTCTTCCATTGCCCGCCCTGCGACTTGTGGCACGTGACGGCGTAGGCAAATTTTATCTGCAATGCATTGAAATACTCATTGTTCTTCAATTCCTTGTACATCTCGCTCTTGGACATGCCGGCGTAATCCTCGCACACATTTTTATATAAGGTGTCAGCCTCATTCTGCGTGAGCGACGGGCCTTCGCTCTGCAACGACTCCTGTATCACCTTCACAGATAGCTCGAGGTTGTCATAATCAGTGAAACGCAAATCCACATTGATGAAATGAAAGCCATAAAGCTCCTCGTGCCGCCCGATGCGCACCACCTCGGCAGTGTCGCCGTTGGCAATGAAGTCGAGCTTCTCTATGTCCTTGGCATAGAAGTAATTGTTTTTGACAATCATAACAATGTCGCCCACCGTCAACGACTCCTCGCGCCAGAATATGCGGCTGCGGATACCGTTGTTATAGACATTAGCGTACTTATTGGAACGGGTGACAACGAGGGTCTCCGATACGCCCACAGTGTCGTAAGATTGTTCGAGGGCTTCCAAAAGCTCCGCGCCAGATATGCGCATGATGTCGGGATAGTCGCGCACCGTCAACTGCGGCGCCACACGCTGACCGGGCAACGTCTGTTCCACAAGGCGGCGCAGCATCGTGGCGTTGCTCAGGATACCGCTGCCCTCAGCCTGCCTGACCACCTCGCCGAGCGACGCCTCCCCCACCCCGAAGCCATAGCATCCAAGCTCTCCGGCATCGAGCGCGGGCGAAAAAGCACTGCCCACAGGCGGCAACTGTCCCGCATCACCCACAAGCACCAAGTGGCAGTCGGTGCCAGAAAATACATACTGCACAAGGTCGTCCAACAGCCTTCCAGAGCCAAAAGCAGACATCTCGCCCGACGACTGCGAAATCATTGACGCCTCGTCCACAATAAAAAAGGCGTCCTTGAACAGATTGGGCGCGATGGAGAAAGCCGCGCCGTAGCCCGACCTCTGACGATAGATGGTGCGGTGTATGGTGTAAGCTGGCATCCCCGAATACGAGGCGAGCACCTTGGCGGCGCGTCCCGTGGGAGCCATCAGCACTGTGCGGATATTGAGCGACGCAAGCACCTTCACCAAAGCCGCCACAAGGGTGGTCTTGCCCGTGCCGGCATAGCCGCGCAGCACAAAAATACCATCGCCGCCATCGCCGCACACGTACCGAGACAGCCCATCTATGGCGGAGGATTGATCGCCAGTAGGCTCAAAAACCATCTTGACGCGCAGCGCATTGCTAAAAAAATCGTTTACCATCTTTGCTTTCCACTTTATAAAACACAAAGATAATCAATATGTTTGAAACCGTAAAACAACTGCCCGAAAACTTTTTTGAAAAAAATGTCAAATTATTTTTTAGCGAATGTTTATTTTTTATTAAATTTGCGTCAAGAAATAAAACAAAAAAACATACTATAAATAATCATGAAAATAATAATCCATGTAGTATTGGTTGCAGTAATTGCGCTCTTAGCTTACTTGCTGTGGGACAGCATAATGCAGCCTATCCGTTTCCAAAAAAAAGCTGAATGGCGTTACGGACTCACAGTACAGAAACTCAAAGACATCCGCGACGCACAAGTGGCGTACAAGAGCGTATATGGCGCGTACACCGGAAGTTTTGACTCGCTCGAGAATTTCGTGCAGAATGGCCAGCTCAAGATTGTGAAGGCTATCGGCAACATTCCCGACAGCTTCTATGACAAGTATCCCCGCAAGCTTGCCGAGACCAAGGCCATCGAAGCTGGCATCGTAAAGCGTGACACCGTAACAGTCAACTGCTACGACTCGCTCTGCAAGGGCAAGTACAATGTCGCAGAGCTCAGGATGGTGCCTATCGTAAACATCCCCTTCGAGATGGCAAGCGACACTATCGAGACTTCATCCAAGGCTAAGATTTCCGTATTTGAGGCTAAGACCCCCAACGACGTATATCTCAAGGGCCTCGACCGTCAGGAAATCGTCAATATGAACGACGAAGCCAAGACCATCGGCAAATACCCCGGACTCAAAGTAGGCTCGCTCGTTGAATTCAACAACAACGCTGGCAACTGGGAGTAGTCCAATTAAAGCTATAAAAGCAACAAAAGAATAAAAATAAAAGGAAAAACCATAAAGAAATTTTTGGTTTTTCCTTTTTTTGCATTAATTTAGTGCCGTAATTTGAATTTGAAAAATCACATACAATGAAAGACATATCAAACTTCACATCATCGTTCAACATCAACAAGACAAGCACTTACAGCCTGTCGATACAGATTAGCCAGATGGGCTACACGTACTGCATACTTGATTCATTTTCAAAGGAGTACGTAGCCATCAAGCACGTGGGCTACGGCACGGAGGTCACTGACGCCGACCTCTACGACAAGATAAAGGACAACCTCGCCGCCGACGCTTTCCTGAGCAAGAGCTACAAGTCGGTGGACATGATATACGTGACGAGGAAGTCGATTATCGTGCCCAACCCGATGTTTGACAAGACAAAGCTCAAAGACCTCGTGAGCGCAAACTTCACAATCACCGACAAGGAGGAGATCCAATTCAACAAACTCAAATCAATCTCCGCCTGCAACGTATTTGTGATTCCGTCGTACATCACCACGCTGATGGTGAACACATTCCCGGAAATCAACTTCTACCACGAGGCGACACCGCTCATCGAAAACCTCATCAAGAATTGCAGCGAGGAGCTCACACTTTCCGCCAATTTCTACTACGACTTCATGGACATCGTAGTCACCGAAAAAGGCAAGGTGCAGCTTTACAATACATTCTCATACCAATCGCCCACCGACGCGCTATTTGCCATAACATCCGTGGCAGACAAGCTCAAACTCGACAAGAAGGCACCGATAGTGCTTTCTGGATACATCGACAAGGATTCGGAGGCGTACAAGCTGATATACAAGTACCACGCCAACGTAAGGTTTGCACAGCTCTCGCAAAACGTATCGTTCCCGTTCTCAGACATTCCTGAGCACACATTCTTCAATATGATGACATTGCCATGCGTATTATAACTGGAATATACCGCAGCAAGGTGATACACCTGCCGTCGTTCTTCACCGACAGACCCACCACCGATATGGCGAAGGAGTCGCTGTTTAACCTCATCAGCAACAACTTCGACTATGAAGACGTGCGCTTCCTCGACCTCTTTGCAGGCAGCGGAAGCATCAGCTACGAAATGGCTTCTCGCGGCTGCTCCGACATCACGTGCGTGGACGCCAACAAGAAGTACTGCGACTTCATCAACAAGAATTTTGCGCAGATGTTTCCCAAGAAATCCCCGGCAAGGGTGATTACAGCTGATGCGTTCAAATTTTTGGAGCGCAATCCGCTCAATTACGACCTCATCTTCGCCGACCCGCCATACGATATGGAGGGCATCGAAAACATCCCGCAGATGATTATGGACAATCCGACCTTGAAGCCCGGCGCAATGCTCATAATGGAGCACAGCGCAAAAACAAGGTTCACGGATTTGACACACATCTTCGACCAACGGCATTATGGGAAGGTGAATTTCAGCTTCTACGCCAAGGACAGGAACGAAGACAACGAATAATGAAGGTTTATGATGATAAGAAAAACCCGCCGCGAAATCAATGATTCACGGCGGGTTTTCTATTTTGGGGACGTTTGGACGTTGACAGGCAACGCCAGTCGACGGACGTAGACAAGCTACGCCATTGGACGGACGTAGACAAGCTACGCCCCTACTTTACAACTTTGCCACGGGAGGTGTTGCTGCCCGAATTGGTGTTGGAATTGTTGTTATTGTTGTTGGTGTTGCGATTAGTAGTGTTGCTGTTGTTGTTGCTGTTATTATTGTTGGTAGTAGTGGTGGTACCAAGCAATATGTCGCACGACGGCAGTACAGTAACTACACCGAGGAGCAATATCGCAGCGAAAATCCATTTTTTCATGATTCGTATCGTTTTATATTGGTTAGACAATCAGATTTATTTGATTACCCTCTGCCTTACCTTTACGGTATTTTCTACGTAAGACTTGGAGAGCGACCTCGGAACAGAGGCAAGCATGCCCATATCCTTGTGTGCCTTTATCATAGCAGCAATCTCATCAGATGTGTAGGCGTTGAGGTTGTTTTCGTTCCTTACGTCCTGCAGACGGTTTGCGGAGTTTTGCTTGGGACATACAACTGTTGCCTTGGAATAGATTCTGTTGCCCGAAATGTTGGACGGAACGCCGTTCTTGAAGGTAATCGGATTGCCATCCAAATCGCCAAAGAAGAGGTAGTTGTTTTCTTCGTCGGTCTCCGATACGCTGTCGAAAGCATCGGCAACAAGCACCAGATAATACTGACCGTTGATGTTGGGCAGGGTAAACCGCCATCCGAAGCAACTTCCAGTGCCTTGTCCCTTGATGTCAGACAATACCTTGGCGCAGCTCTTGCCGCCCGGTATATCGACGTTGTTCCAAGAGAAACCGCTGATTTTAGCACTCGAATTGTAGCCGAAGAAGTTGTAAGCATTCTGCTTGTTCCAATTGGACTCCCAAGTATTCTTGCTGCCCAAGTCGTCGGAGTAATAATCCAAGAGAAGGATGCCGTAGTCTTCGGCATTGTAGGCATTGTAATAGAGAAGGCAGATAGCCCAATCAGAAGACGATTTAACAGTCTCATTGCCAGCATTATAAACGTTGTAATCGCACTCGTACCACTTGCCGTCGCTGTCCTCGTCCACGTAGTAGAAGTCAAAATTGTCGGCGGCAATCAAATCGGCACCACCTGTGGTAACTTCATTGTCCTTAACGTTCTTGGTATCTTCGTCAACCTCCACATGATTGTTGCCATCGCTCGCAACGAATGCGCAGTAAGCAAACTTGCCGCCTACGAAGAAGTTTTGGTCCACCCAGATGTAGCCGTTGTCGCCCCAAGAGTCACCCCAAGAGTTAACAACGAGGAACGCACCATTTGGCCCCTTGGTGTCGTCGTATCCGGCGCAAACCATTGCGTGGTATGCATGCTGACCAGTAGCGTTGAATGAGGTCTGCTTGGTGAGCACAGTGGCATCATTGGCATACATAAACTCGTCGCCAAGCTCCGCGCCAAAGACGATGAGTTCGCCCTGAGCAAGATACTGCTTGAGCGTCTCCTTGGTGAGCGGTGTAATCTCGCGGAACGACTTGATTTTGTAGTTGCCGGCGTTGGATGTCCACGACGACGAGGGGCTGCTATTGCAGCTGAGGCTCGAATACGGCGCAGTGCTCATCGTAGCCACACCACGGCTAATCATCTTGTTGAAAGCCGCCTCGAAGTAACTACCGCCGCAGTTTGCACCCTTGTCGTTGCTGCCTATCGACATAAAGATGTCGGCAGGGCTGAAAGTGTTGCTGCTATTGAGCGACGAAGTGGTCAATCCGTGGCTCTTGGCGTAGAGGTAAGTGCGGCAGTTGTAAGCCGTAGCCCAAGCCACACACGTGCCATACTGACCTTGATTGCCGATTGTGGGCAGCCATTTGCGGTTGTCCACCTTGGTAGGCAAGCCGCTACCATCGGAGAGCAATGCGGCGGTATTGATGTCGTCCTGTATCACTTCAGTGTCCTCGTCGAGACCAAACCATCCGAAATAGTTGTCGCCGGAATTGGTGCTGTATTCGTTACCATTGAACATTGCGGTAAGGAAATTTGCCCAATCCTCTTCTGTACACGACTGCATCGACATCGAGCCAAACAACAAACCCGACACAGCCGCGATTCTCATCAAGTTTTTCTTTTTCATAGTATTGTCATTTTATATTGAAACAATCAACTTTAACTTTTTGCAACAAGGAGTTGTCCGAGGCATTGACCCCGCCCTCAGGCAACTGCACCCCTGCTACATTAGGCTGCTCGGCAAGGGTATTGCCAATAAACTCCATGCTACCCTTTAAAACGCAATTGGCAAACTTAATATTGCCCATATACAGCGACCTCGCCATCACCACCCTGCCAGCAAACTGCGAATTGGTGAAATCGATGTCGCCCATTGCGCTAATCTTGGAAAATTCGGTGTAGTCGTAGAAATGCGAATCGGCAAACATCACCATATCCTCCATTCTACATCGTTGGAAAACGACAGGCTTCCTGAAAAAACTTTTCATAAAATTTGCCCTGCCGCCAAATACGCTGCTCACGAATGTAACTTCGCCATTGAAATTGGCCATCGCAAACGACGCACCAGCACGGAATTTGCAGCCGTCGAAAGCCGCGTCGCCAGCCACCTTGCTGATGTCGAAATCAAAACGCCCACGGAAATCCGCCTGGGTGAAATTGACCCCGCGCTTGAAATCACATTCCTGAAATACAATGTTTCTTTCAAATACAGTGTAAACCTTTTGCGAATTGTCGCGCTCAGAAAATGAAGTGACGCTGTCTTCAAAGACACAATTGGCAAATACAATGTCGGAATACACATACGACGGCGCCACCGCCAAAAGGCTGCTGCTGCCGCTCACTTCGGTAAAATCGAGCGTACCCTTGATTATATTTCCTTTGAGATGCACAGGCCACCCCATACGCATCAAATCCACAATCTGCTGCGATGTAAGCGTGTCGCCATCCTTGGGCGGCTGATACTGCTGCTTGCCACCACACCCCTGAAAAACTATGATGACTACTAATATAGTCAAGATTGCACCGATTTTTTTCATATTTCGCCGTTCTTTTTCAAGTCGAAAATAATTTTCAAATTCCTGTGGGTGCGCTTGGTGACATTGTCAATCATATCGTCATCCATCCAGATGCAGGACGTGATGCCCTCTTCGGTCTGCGGTTTGGTAGCCGAATTGCCAAGGAGCGTCATCAAATACCAATGCGTCTTCTTGATGGTGACTTCCTTCTCGTCGCCCCAACGGTAAAAATGGTAGGTGTCAATCAGTTTTCGTTCGATTTTTGGCTGTACGCCAGTCTCCTCGTTGACCTCGCGCACAGCTGCTGTTTCGGAATCCTCGCCCGGCTCTATCTTTCCTTTCGGCAGGTCATAAAGCCCGTTGCGGACTATCACAAGGCTCTGCCCCAAGGCATTGAGTACGTATCCGCCGGCGGCCTCCACATATTTGCAACTGCCCTTGAATATCTCGAGCAGCTGATTGGCGTCGCCACGGATGAGAAGTCTGCCACGCACAAGCCCGTCGAGGCAGTCAGCGGGAAGTCCGTCATAATACTCCACTTCCCGGTAATCACCGTCAGCTTCCATGCCAAGCGTTATCAGCGCGTAGCCACAATAGAGATTTATCGTGTTTTCCATAAATATGATTAGTTAATTTTGCCCAAAGGTATAAAAAATCCGTAAATTATACAAAGGAGAATGTCTTGTTTTTTTCCTAAAAAACAAACTTAATTTTTGCGCCGACCCAATCCCGAGGCACAGGACCCAACGTGCGGGAATCAGAATGGTCGGCGCGATTGTCATTGATGAGAAAAACATAGTCGCGTCTGAATATGTAGTATTCGGCGGCATTGCCATTAACGGTACAAATACTATCGCGCCACTCCATAACGGCATCTTCGTATTTCATAGCCAAATCCTTGTATATCATATAATTGGCATAATCGAGATGAACCTTCATTCCACTTCGCGGTATCACGGCAGGGCCATAGATATGCATAGACCGCAACTTGGTAATAGAATCGCCCGGCATACAGACGCAGCGTTTCATTATTGGAATAGTCGCAGCATTTTTAGGTGCTAATGGATTGACTACCAATACAATATCATTGCGCCTTATCGTGCCGCCGTACTCCACCCAGACCTTCTGCCCGCGTGTCAAAGTGGGCGACATAGAATCGCCGCCCACTTCATAAATCCTGTCGCGCAAACTATGCCACGCCGCCAAAGCAACCGCAACCGCGATTATCAACGGCAATATCCAACCTGCGAATATCTTCATCAGAATTAATCAATGCCCTTGAATATGCGGCTCCAACGTATCGACGACGGGAAACTCTTGTCCTTGTCGGTGCTGAACCAGACGAACAATGCCTTGCCAACCACGTGATCTTCAGGCACAAATCCCCAGAAACGGGAATCGGCGGAATTGTGGCGGGAATCGCCCATCATAAAATAATAGTCCATCCTGAAAGTGTAGGAGTCGGCTGGCTCATTGTTGATGATAATCTGGTCGCCGCTCACGAAAAGCGAATTGCCTTCATAAACCTCGATGCAACGGCGGTAGAGAGGCAGATTGTCAAGGGTCAACTTGATGACGTCGCCCTTCTTGGGGATGTACAATGGGCCAAAATTGTCTTCGTTCCAATTGTACTTGGGGTCGTGCGGGAAGATGAAGCTCTCGCGGTAGCCCTTGGGACGTACAATCCTCGTCACCGACTTCACGAAAGGCATGGCGCGGAGCTTTTCGACATTCTCCTCCACAAGCGGGAAGACGAAGAGTTTGTTGATGTCAACGTCCTTCAGACCATCCACGTAATCGAGATACGAAGCATCAATGCCACGCGACGCCTTGCAGTCTTCGTCCGAAATTCCAAGCTCTTCAAGTTTGGTGGGGTTGAAACTGGTGCCGTCGGTCTGTATGAGGTACTTGTACTGGCGGTCGCCGATGTTTTCCTGCGGTTTGCCATTGACATATACCTGACCGTCAATCACTTGTATCGAATCGCCCGCAATGGCGACGCAACGCTTGATATAGTTTTCACGGCGATCCACAGGACGACTTTGCCTCTGTCCAAAATAGCCTCGTATCGGCTGTCCATATTTGTCGTATGCAACATTTTGGTCGATGGCCTCGCGCCCAAACTGCCTGAGCAACTGGTAATAACTCGGCCCCTGCTGATTGAGGCACACGGTGTCGCCCTCGGGGAAATTGAATACCACCACGTCATTACGCTCCACTTTGCCAAGTCCGGCAAGGCGGCGGTATGGCCATTGCAGCCATTCAGCATACGACTTGGTGCTGGTGGTAAAAGGCATCGTATTGTGCGCAAAAGGCAACGAAATGGGCGTATTGGGCATCCTGGGGCCATAGCTCAACTTGCTGACAAACAGGTAGTCGCCCACAAGCAACGACTTCTCCATCGAAGACGTCGGTATGGTGAACGCCTCGATGAAAAACAATCTGATGACCGTGGCAGCAATCACCGCAAATATCAATGCGTCAATCCATTCGACGGTCTTGGTCTGTTTTTCGGCGTCTTTTTTCTTCCAAAAAGCCCAATGAACCTTCTTGGAGATGTACATATCATAGATAATGACGAGACCCAAGAGGAGCCACCAGTTTTGCAACCATATTACGAAAAGCAGGTAGATGAACGCCACAACGCCAAATTTCACCCACTTGTTGGCAAAGAGTTTTTTCATTTCGGGATGATGATTACTTGATTAGAATTTGAGCATGTCGTCCATGCCGTAGATGCCGGCGGGTTTGCCATTGAGGAACTCTGCCGCGAGCACCGCTCCAAGCGCAAATCCCTTCCTCGAATGTGCGGTGTGAGTCATCTCGATGTCGTCGATGTCGGAGAAATACTTCACGGTGTGCGTGCCAGGCACGTTCTCCACGCGGAGGCAGTCGATATTGATTTCGGAAGGTTTGGGCTGTCCGTCGATAATCCAAGATTGCTTGCGGTCGAGTATTGCCACGAGGTCGTCGGCGAGGGTCTTGGCAGTGCCGGAGGGCTTGTCGAGCTTGGTGGTGTGATGGATTTCCTCCATCTTCACGTCATAATCCTTGAAGCCGTTCATGATGTTGGCGAGGTACTTGTTCAAGCGGAAGAAGATGTTGACGCCAATGGAGAAGTTGGAGGCGTAGAAGAATGTCTTGCCCTGCTCCTTGCAAATCTTCTCAATCTGAGGCATCTTGTCGAGCCAACCAGTTGTACCCGACACCACGGGGATGCCAGCCTCAAAGCATTTGATATAATTGTCGAAAGCGGCGTCAGGGCGCGTGAACTCAATTGCGACGTCCGCCTTGCGGAGATTGTCGGCGGTGAAGTCCTGCGGGTTGATGAGCGCGTCGATGATTACGGGAACCTCGTTGCCGCGCTCCTTGGCTATTTTTTCAATTTCATGGCCCATCTTGCCATATCCGATAAGTGCAATTTTCATTTTGTGATAAGGTTTTGATTAACTTTGCAAAATTAACACTAATTGCGGATATAACAAAACAAAAAAATGTGAAAAAAAAATTCCCGAAAACTTCCATTGGGAAATCTTCGGGAATTGGTGGTTGTATCGTCAAAAAAAATCGTGCGTCTTAGTAACAAACTACCTGTTAATCAAAAAAAACTTGAAAGCGTAAACCCGCGACTATTTCACGGAATTTACAACAGCCTCGAAAGCCTTGGGGTTGTTCATCGCCAAGTCGGCAAGCACCTTGCGGTTGAGCTTGATGTCCTTCTTGGCAATTTTGCCGATGAATTCCGAGTACGACATGTTGAAGCCGCGTACTGCTGCATTGATACGTGCGATCCAAAGTGCACGGAAGTTGCGCTTTTTCATCTTCCTCTGGATGTAGGCGTGCAACAGGCCCTTCTCATACGTGTTCTTCGCAATGGTGTAAACGTTAGCCCTTGCTCCGAAGTTACCTCTTGTGAGTTTGAGGATTTTTTTGCGTCGTCTGCGTGAAGCAACGACATTCACTGATCTTGGCATTTTTTGTTGAATTTGTGTTTTTTGGACGTAAGGCGGCAATCGCGGCATCGTCGTCGCCAACTACGCTTAAATATGCCCACGTCCGGGTTAAACGTGATTGTTAAGCCGTTTTTTGTCACAAAAAGCCGGCTAAAAAACCTCTGTGGTCGGGAACTACCTCATTCCGAGCAATTCCTTGATAGTGCCTTCGTTGGCACCCGATACAAGACCAAACTGAGTAAGATTTCTCTTCCTCTTGGTGGCCTTCTTAGTCAGGATGTGGCTGTGGAAGGCGTGTCTTCTCTTGATCTTGCCTGACGCCGTCAACTTGAATCTCTTCTTTGCAGCGCAGTTGGTTTTTACTTTTGGCATTTTCTTCTACAATTAATGTGTTACGGTTGCTTGTCCTGTCAACGCACGAAAATTATTTTGTCTTACGCTTTTTTCTTAATCGGGGAGATGAGCATAATCATCTTTTTGCCCTCCAACGCCGGCATACGGTCAACCTTGCCGATGCCTTCGAGTTGTGTGGCAAATTTCAAAAGCAAAATCTCGCCCTGCTCTTTATAGACGATGGAACGTCCCTTGAAGAACACATACGCCCTCACCATATCGCCGTCAGCGAGGAAACGCTTGGCGTGGTTGAGTTTGAACTCGAAGTCGTGGTCGTCGGTCTGAGGTCCAAACCTGATTTCCTTGACCTCGGTCTTCTTAGTGTTGGCCTTCTGCTCTTTGAGCTTCTTTTTGAGCTGATACAGGAACTTGGAATAGTCAACGATTTTACATACAGGCGGATTGGCGTCCGCTGTAATCATTACCAAATCGAGCCCCTGCTCCTCGGCAAGCCTCAGTGCTTCCCGCGTCGAGACAACCTTGTTGTTGTCCTCGATGTTTTCGCCCACCAATCGCACTTCACGAGCCTTGATGCTCTCGTTGATGAAATGCTTGGGCTGTTCATTCTGCTTTGCGATAATTGTGTCCTCCCAAAATTAAGTTGATAATAGTATTTAGTCCTCCGG
>JAFXMJ010000221.1 GCA_017530465.1 Bacteroidales bacterium | reverse complement strand
GGTAAACGAGGCTTCGGGCTTCGGCACAGGTCAATTGCCCGACAAAGAAGGCCAGATGTACCACTGCGAGGTTGACAACCTCTACCTCGTGCCCACGGCAGAAGTGCCCGTCACCAACATCTACCGCGACGAAATCCTCGACGCCAAGCAACTCCCAATCAAGCATTGCGCCTACACACCGTGTTTCCGCCGCGAGGCTGGCAGTTACGGCGCAGACGTGAAAGGCTTGAATCGCCTCCACGAATTCGACAAGGTGGAACTCGTGCAGGTAGTACACCCCGACAAGAGTTATCAGGCGTTGGATATGATGGTATTGCACGTAGAAGGCCTTGTGAAAAAACTCGGTCTCCCCTACCGCATCATCCGTCTCTGCGGCGGCGATATGAGCTTCACATCGGCAATGACCTACGACTTTGAAGTATGGTGCGCCGCACAGCAGAAGTGGCTCGAAGTAAGCTCCGTATCCAACTTCGAATCATTCCAGGCCAACAGGCTCAAGCTCCGTTTCCGTGAGGACGGCGACAAGAAGACCCGTCTCTGCCACACGCTCAACGGTTCGGGTCTCGCATTGCCCCGCATCGTTGCCACCATCCTCGAAAACAACCAGAAGGGCGACCGCATCGAAATCCCCGAAGTTTTGAGGAAATACACCGGCTTCGACTTCATCGGCGGCGAAGAGGAATAAAATAATGGAAATTGACATAATAAAAAAAACGTCGGTGGCAATGTCATCGACGTTTTTTTTGTTTTTGTCGCCATATTTATCAACAATAATTATTACATTTGTGCAATTAAAAATACACGAATTATGCGCAAAGCTCTATTAATCATATTATTGGCAATTATTTCACTCTCGGCATACAGCCAAGAGACCAAAAGAACTGTATATTGCGAGATGACGCGATTCTTCACATTCAAAGGCGTATCAATCAGCGTCGATTTTGGATTGGAAGATATGCATATTGGTAGCACATACACAGAGCTTTTTGACGACAACGGCGAAAAATTCATCTCAAAAATCGCCGCCGTCAACTATATGTGCCGCAAAGGCTGGCAGGTGTTTGCCTTCGTTGGCAACGGAGACGACAAAGGTTGCAACACTGTTGTCTTTTACAAAACCATTACCGACGACAAACAAATCCTCGAAGGACTCAATGTAAAGAGAAAAGATTAACTATTTCTTCCTATACAGCAATATCGTCCCACTCCTCTTCAGCGTCGAACCATCTTTGCCATTGACTACCAAATCGTAATAATACGTGCCGGGCGGACAGGGGCGGTTGCCCTTGTTGTCTATCGTGCCGTCCCAGCCGAAAATGGATGGTGTGACGCTCTCCCACTTGCAGATGGTCTGTCCATACGAATTGTAAATCTTGCAACGCAAACTCTTGATATTGGCGGGCATCTGCGTCAAATTGCCGTTGGAGAGGAACGACTCGTCCTCATTGAAAAATGTAAACACATCATTGACACCGTCGCCATTGGGAGTGAAGACATTCACCTCTTTAATCTCCAACGGACGTGGGATGATGTTGACATACTGTGTATCGACGTCTATGCACCCCTTGGCGGATTTGGTTTCCATAATGACCTCGTATTTGCCGCGTTCATAATATGCGTGCGGAGCGGTGGAAGTATATTCGCGGGGCGTATTGTCGCCAAAATGCCACGTGGTCTCAGCCGCCCAGGATGTCTTGTTGGAAAAATTGACTTCATCGCCAATGAAAGCCGTGCCGCCATCCTCCACGCTCGTAAAACTTGCCAATTCCACGTTCACAAATACGGACGTGTCGTGCATACAACCCATATTGTCGCTAATTACAAAACTATACCGCGTAGTGCCTTCCTCCTGCGGACGGGCGTCGGCTACGCCAGCAGAGGTGGCAGAAACTCCCTTGCCTGACCATACCGCACGGCGAAGGTCGTATTTAGAATCAAACTGCCATATATGCCCACTCTTCAATTGCTCGTCCAAAATTATCTCAAAGCCATACACATAGCAAGTATTTTCGGTGTCGTTGGAAGTGATTTCGAGCTTCCATTCACCATTGATGGGAGCATCAACGAAATTGGCAAATTCGGGCGTATTGGCGGGCGTAAAAACGTATTCCATCAATTTTTTGTTGGCAAAAACGAACTCCCTGCCGCCGTCCATTGTCTCATCAAAATCACTCAAAACAGCGGTCTTGCCGTCGGGCGATGTGAGCGTAACCTGCACATTGGATGTATTGCCGTGAAAAAAAGACAATTTGACTTCCTTGAAATCGTCCGCATTAGAGATGTAGGAGTCGTCATAACACTTGAACCTCACCTTCTCGCTCCACGACGTGCCATACAAGGTCTGCGGCGTGGATTCGTAAAATGAATTGTTGACCTCGTACTTGGTCGTAACATCGGCAATTGGCATTGTGAGCGTGATTTTTTCGCCGAGGCACACGCCCGAGTACGAACTGCTAATGTCGCTTTTGTAACCGCTAAAATCCGGCGACTTGCCCACCATCACCCTTGCGATGTCGGTGACAGAAATGTCGTCCTGCGTCATCTTGACACTCACCATATACGCGCCACCCTTCTTGTAAGTATATTCTACCGACGGCACACGAGTAGTGCGATAGTCGCCATTGTCAAAATCCCAATAATACGACACGCCATCCGCCGCACCGTCCACCGACGCGGTAAACATAATCAAATCCTCGGGACAAGCCTTGATGACCCCGTTTTCGGCGTCTATGTGGATGGTCTGCGACATTGCACCAATAGAGAGGAGCATCGCAATTATGATTGAAGTCAAATGTTTCATACCAATTGTAATTTTGGTGCAAAAGTAACATTAAATTTTTTTGGGCGCAAAAAATTTTGATTATCTTTGCCACTATGATAAGGACATTATTCATATTGGCAATTGTAATAGCCGCGCTCAGTGCGTCGGCGCAACCCTTTCTGCACGAGCAGCCAGTATCTGACGGCACCGACAGACGAGTTTACAGCACTATACAGACGCATATTGGCGATTCATACGCCAATACATGGAACGTGGGCAGCGCAAAAAAACTCACGGGAAAGATTTACGTCCTTGAAATCTGGCTCACTCGTCCCGGCTCGGCGTGGAACTCCAACGATATGGGCTTCGTCCAATCCAAAATCAACCACGCCCTCGACTGGCTGCAACGGATGGCGGCTCGATACAGCGTTGCCGTGGAATTTGTAAAAGGCTCTTACCACGGCAACGGCGGTGGCATTGCTGTTGACAATCTGCCCCAATCCTACTCAGACTGCGCCAATCAGCCGTTGCTGCTGCCTCGCGCACTCAAAGTGATTGGGTACGACGACGCCATTCAATGCTACAACCGCATCAAGGAAATCTCCGGCATCGACAATATCCTTGTGCTTATACTCATCAACAATGACGGCTGGTCAAACGCCAACCAATTTTCCACGCTGCACGCCACCAACCATTTCCGGGATTATTTTCTTGAAAGCGTCAACCTATTTCTCACTGACGACGGCATGCCCACCAACGGACAGACCATCGCGCACGAAATGCTGCATCTATTTGGCGCGTGGGACATGTACGGTGGTCAAGCGTCAGACGCCGCTGGCGAATGGGCAAATAAAAACTACCCAAACGAGATAATGCTGCAAGTATCGTCACAATTGGACGACCTGACCATTTCGCCGCTCACAGCCTGGCTTGTGGGACTCACATCCGAATACCACGACTGGTACTGGAATTTCGTCCGGGAAGAGTACAAACAATATTAGTGCTTTGCCTTCGCCTGTTTCAATTCGCCCCTGACAGCGTCCCTGATTGCAAACTCCGACACAGGCACTTCACCAGTGATGAAGTCGGCATTGTTGAAATTGGCGGTGTATTGCTCGTAAAAATCGGGGTCTTCCTGCGGCAACACAAAACGCTTGTCAAACGTTCCCTTCTCTGGATTAAAATGCGCAAAATACGGCTTTGTGAACAGTTTGTCGGGATATTTGGAGCCGACGACAAGCCATTTGCCACTGTGCGACCAATTGTGATTGCTCTCCGTAGAAGGACTATTGACGCCATCAGGATGCGAGGTCTGCATCGTCTGCAAATCCAATAGCCAAATCTCAGATTCTTGATTGAAAGGCGTAAAATATCCCCTCTCCGCCAATGTGTAGGCAATGTACCTGCCGCACGGCGACGGCTTGGGATAAGCTACGCTGCCATGCGCCGCTTGGTCGGTGAGCAAGGTGTCCACATCGCCCCAAACGTCATTTTCGGCATCGTAAGTAATCTTCAATAGGCTGTAACGCAGGCTTGTATCGGTTTCGTCGCCTTCAATACGTTTTTTAGCACTAATGTAATAGAGCGTCTTGCTGTCGGGACCCCACGCGGGGAAATTTTCGAG
>JAFXMJ010000220.1 GCA_017530465.1 Bacteroidales bacterium | reverse complement strand
GACACGAGGTTTTCCGCCGACAAGGCACCGTACAAAAGGCATTTTGGAGTTTACCTCGTGCCGGGCGGCAAGAAGGTTGTCGGCGCGGGCTATTATCTTCATATTCAGCCGTTT
The DNA here is from genome assembly GCA_017530465.1 of Bacteroidales bacterium. GTDB lineage: Bacteria > Bacteroidota > Bacteroidia > Bacteroidales > UBA3824 > UBA3824. The sequence continues at coordinate 5,117 of JAFXMJ010000220.1, read as the reverse complement.
GACAAGAGCGACCCCGTGTTTGGGCAGAGCCTTGTTGACGCTGGCATCTATATGCCGCCATCCAAAGCCGCCAAAATCATCCGCGAAGAAATTTATTACGGCGGCGGCAAACAATTGGAGGAATTTCTCGCGCAAAAGGCTGTGAAAGAGACCTATACTCTCGACCAAACCGAGCCATTGAAGGTGTTGCCCAAAAATCTCAAAGACTCGCCCTACGACCATCTCATCCGTATGCGCAATTGGGATATGAGCCGTATGCTCTCGGACGAGGAAGTTTTGGAGGACGATTTTGTGGACAGGGTGATAGATATGTTTGCCCTCGCCAAGCCGTGGAACGACTTTTTCAACACAGTATTGGACGGCGCAAATTTTGAGTCGATATTCTAAACTCATTGCTGAAACTGCACCCGGTAGCTCACCATCATAAATACGCCCGGCAGCGACATACCCGTCGGGACAAAATGAGTGTCTTTGGTGTAGCTCGATGGCAATAAGAACTTGCCGTCGGGGGTGCGGATTTTGTTGTAGGCGACGAGGACGTAATTGTGCCTATTGTAAATATTGTAAATCGAAAGCGACATTTTGTGCGAAAAATTTTTGATCTGCGGCCTCTTGAAATTATATTCCACAGCCATATTTAGCTTGTGATAATTGGGCAGGCGCGAGTCGTTGCGGTCGCCGTAATACGGGATTTTGTAATTGTCATAATAATAAAAACCGACAGGCTTGGTGTACGGTATGCCCGAATTGAAATTCCAATCAATCTTGGCAGCAAGGCGCGGCGTGATGTTGTAGAGCGTCATCAGGTGGACACAATGCGGGATATTGTTGTCGGGGATGTACTCGTATTTATATAGTTCGGGCGTGTATTTTCGGGAATAGGTGTAGCTGTAATGCGCCTTCATACGGATTTTGCCGATGTTTTTTTCGGCGGAGAGCTCAAGCCCGACGCTCTTCGCCTTGCCGAGATAAAATTCGTTTTCTATCGTGCGGTTCATCAGCATATTGGCGTGCAGACGGTATTCGGTGAGATTGTGAAAAAATTTGTAATAGGCGCAGGTCGTGAGGGTCATATCCCAAATCCGAGCTGTCGCGCTAAAATTGGCTGCAAACACTTCCTGCGGTCTGAAATAGTTGCCGCTCGGTATCCAAAGGTCGAGCGTGGTGAATGGGCTGATGGAATTGCTCAACAAGTGGAGATACTGCACGTTGCGCTCGGCTGAAATTTTGAGGTCGAGGCTCGGCAACACCCTGTAAACCACAGCCACGCGGGGTTCTACGCGGACAAATTTGTTGAAACGTCCGTATCCATACGAAGTGGTGTCCCAAGTACGGATGGTGTCGTTGAAGAAAAAACTCTTTGCAGGGCCGTAATTCTGCCAGATAGACAACCTTGCGCCAGCCTTGACAGCAATTTTTTGGGTAGCCTGAGCCTCCGCGCCAAGGTATGCCACGATATTGTCGGCGTTGCCGGTGAGGAGTCCGCTGTTTGACTTTTCGTTGTCCAAATATAGTGTGGCTGGCACAAATACGTGGTACGAATATTCCGCGCCGTAGCGTATTGTAATCCAAGGAGTTGCCTCCCACACAAAATCAGCCTTGTAAGCCATATTGCCGATGCGGGTGTTCCAATAGTTGGAGTGGTCGTCGTTGGTGAAAATCAGGTATTTGTACTGACCAAAATACGCCGACTGGTTCATATAATGTTTTGCGCCAAGCGTGCGGTAATGGCGGATTGTGGCGGCGATGTTGCTCCAAGTGACGGCGTAGTTGTTGCCGGTTTCGAGGTTGGAGTAATAATCATTACCATTGAAAATAGAAATGTACAGCCTGTCTTTTGACGAGATTTTGAAGTGGATTTTGCTGTGGATGTCGTAGAATGAAAATTTGCCGTCGATGTCTAACTGGCGCATCACCCATCCGAGGATAGATTTTCGGATGTTGGCGGTGGCGGTGATACGGTCGTCGTGGATTGGGATTTCCATACGGGCGGAGAGCGTCAGCGGCGTAATCTCGCTGCTGATGCCAAATTTGCCAAGGCTTCCGTCCTTGGTGCGGATGTCGGTGATTGACGACAGGCGACCGCCGTATTTGAGCGGAAAATCAGAAGTATATACTTCGAGCGAATTGATGGACTGCGGCGCCACCGACGAGTACAACCCGAAAAAATGCGACGGGTGGTATATCGGGGCTTCGTCGATAAGGACGAGGTTTTGGTCTTTGTAACCACCGCGCACGCTGTAAAAAGCCGAGCCGTCGGATATTCTTGTGATGCCGTGGTCGGTGGCAAGGATGCCCACGAGATCGCCACCAAGCACAAGACCCGAATATTTGTTGAAATCGGTGGCATTGAGCGTGCTGCTCTTATTGAGGAGAGTCTTGGCGGCAGGCTGCGTCTTTGTATAGGTGATTGCAACCGCCTCCACCTGCTGTTCGGTGGCTTCGAGCTCCTGATTAGGGTTACATTGCCGGAGAGGGTGGTCGTCACGTATTCGCGGCGGTAGCCAAGGTAGGAGAATATGAGAGTGTATTCGCCTTTTTTGAGAGTCAGGGTGTAATATCCAATGCCGTTGGACGCCGTGCCAAGCGGCTGCCCCTCCACACTGATGGAAGCTCCGATGAGCGGCTCGTGGGTCTGCTTGTCGCGGATGTAGCCGTTGATGGATATGGTGCGGGCGTTGTCGTCGGAGGTGGAGACTTGCAGTGACTGCTTGCGGGGTTTGAGGATTATCTGCTTTTCGGTGCGAACGTAATCGAGGCCGAGGATGTCCACAATCTGATCCATAGCGGTGTTCAGGGATGTGTTTCGGATTTTGATGTCGATGATGGCCTGGTCGTCGATGAGGTCGGCATTATAGACAAAGAGGATGCCGCTCTGCTGCGTTATGTGGTCGAGTACGTGGCGCAATGTTTCGTGGTGGCAGGATATAGTAATGGATTCGCTGTTGCGGTCTGTCTGTCCGAGGGATTGCGCAGCGGGCAGCAGTTGCAATAGTGTGGTCATTATCAATAATATGAGAGTAGTCCTGCCTTTCATTTTCTATCAAAACGCAAAAAACATCAGGCGGCAACGGTTGCAGTTGCCGCCTAATGTTTTTGTTTTAGGTCGGGATGGTATGTGTTGTTTTTTTTATTTGCCAATGCTCCAAGCACCGTCGGCATCCTGTGTAATAGTGATGTCGAGGGCTTCTTCAATGACCGTGAACACCGATTGGATGTCCTGCTGGTCAAAAGTGCCTGTAAGCTTGGCTTTGCGCACGTCGTCGTTGGCAAAATTGTATTGGAAGTTGTACGCAGTCTGCAATTGCTTCATAATCTCCTCCAAAGTCTGGTCGTTGAACTCGAAATTGCGGAGTTTCCAAGCGATGCAGTTGAAATTGTCTACGTCCCTTACTTCCATCTTGCCGCCGGCGTGGCAGACGAGTTGCTTGCCGCGAGTGAGATTGCCAATGGTCTGGTTGTCAGCGTGATTGGTGACTTCCACGTTGCCCGATGTCACGGTAACGGTGGTATTGCCATCAGCCTCACAAACATCGAATGACGTGCCGCGAACTGTCACCGTAACGTCCTTGGTATCAATCGTGAACGTGCGGTCAGGGTTCTTCTCCACATCAAAGTACGCTTCGCCTTCAAGCTGTACGTTGTAAGTGCCGTTTTTGCGGTTGTCAGTGCAGGTGATTCGGCTGTTGCGGTTGAGGGAAATCTGAGTAGAAGTCTCCACCGTAGCCTCTATCGCCTCCTGAGATGCCACGTGCGTCTCCGTTGCCGGTGCGGCAAGGTGATTGTATGCCAACAGGCTCGCGCCCGCGATAAGTACGATGGAAGCCGCCGCTTTCCACAGCGTCGAGAGCCTGAATGTCTTAGGCTCGCTGATGCCTGCGGCTGCCTTGAATCGCGCCCACTCGTGGTCGGTGTCGATGTCGAGCATCCTCACATCGGAGATGTACGGTATGTCGTTGTCGTGGTTCATTTGGTTTTTATAATTAGTTTCTTAGTAAGCAATAATGTATTGTTTTCTGTACAAAAATCGTACAATTCTTGTTTGTCTTTTCATTATAACACCTAATTGGGCGTTTACCCTAATATAAAATGTTGTTTTTTTTAGGGTTAGTTTATATCGCTTCGCGATGTTTGGGGGCGCGCTTCGCTTGAAATCTTACAAATCTTTTCAAATTTTACAAATCTAACAAAAATTTGGAGACGCAACATTTTGCGTCTCTACGGCGCGGATCCAAAAATCTTTTTTCTTAATAGTTTGAGGGCTGCTGAAATGTGCGCTTCCACGGTCTTGATGCTTACGCCGAGCTGTCCGGCGATGTCATTGTAGCTGAGTTGGTCGTATCGGCTCATCAGGAACACTTTTTTGCTCTTTTCGGGCATATGGTTGATGGTGTCGATGACCGCCGCTTCGAGCTCCGCCGCCTTGATATCGTTGTCGGCGTCGGAATTTTCGCTCTCGACAGTCTGCAACTCTTCCTCGTCGCAGAATTTTTTGTGGTCGCGTATGTAGTTGATTGATAGGTTGTGCGCTATTCTGTATGTCAGAGCTTTTACGTTGCTACCTTCGGGAACCGCCTCGCGCTTTTCCCACACCTTCATAAAGGCTCTGTGCGCGAGGTCTTTGGCTTCTTCGGTGTCACGGACGTACTTGTTGCAGTACGCCGTCACAGCCACGAAGTTTTGTTTGAATAATGTTTCAAATGTCTTTGTGTCGATTCCCATAAGTTATTATTTTAATAATGTATGCGGCGGAATCCGAAGATTTCGCGGACATCCTGAATCGTCTTTTGCGCGTTGACGCGAGCTTTTTCTGCGCCCATTTTCGCTACCTTGTCGAGGTATTCGGTGTCGTTGTAGATGTCGTTGATGCGCTCGCGTATCGGGGCGACGACCTTGATGATGTCTTCGGCGAGCTGCTTCTTCATATCGCCGTAGCGTATCGAGCAGTCGTTCCAAGCCGCCTCAAAATGTTCGATGGTGGATTTGTCCGACACAAGCTCCATCAATGTGAAGAGGTTTTGGATTACTTCCGGCTTCTCGCTGTTGGGAGCTTGGGGGCCGAGGTCAGTAACCGCCTTCATCACTTTTTTGCGGATGTCCTTGTCGCTGTCTATGAG
>JAFXMJ010000219.1 GCA_017530465.1 Bacteroidales bacterium | reverse complement strand
GTTTGACCGCCGCAAATATACTTCAAAATTTTCAATTTGGGTAATATTTTGCAGCCTTAAAATGTTAATTTTTTTTAATTTCAGAACGTGAATATGTTGCCTTTGCGCCAACTGCCTACCGCTCTGTCCCAAACGGTCTTGAACTCGGTGCTGCGGCGGAGTACATATTTCTCGCCGGAGAGTTTGGTGCGGGTGCGGCGGAATACGAACCTAATTTTCTGTCCGCTCTTGCTGTCGCGGTACGTCCACACCTCCGCAGAACTTGTGATCGCCAACATTCGTGGCGGTCCAAGGATGATATAGACCATTCCACGGTCGGTGAGCATACCCTTGCGGTAGTCGGTGAAAAGTACATTGCTGATGATGGCTCGGGTGTAATAGACCTTTATAAGTTCCTTCGCCTTGCGGATGTCGTGGGTGCAGGAGTACCAGAAGTCGTCCACGGCGAGTTTTTTGGCGGTGGCGTGGCGCAGTGCGTCAAACTCGTCGGACGTGGCGAGGTATGCAAGGGGCAGCATCATCTCTTCGGGCGTGTCGATGTTTGGGAAGTCGCCGTCAAAACATGGCAGGACGTAATTCCTATTGTAATTGGTGTCGGCAGTCGATGCATAGAGCTGCGCCGTGTCGCCGCGAAGGATATAGCTGGCGTTTTTTTCGGTTGTATTATAAAAAATGGTGGTATCCTCCACCGCCGGGTCACTCGAATACGGCGAGAGGGGGATGGTGAGTTCGTGCGACTTGTTGCCAGACATCAATGCGGGGTACTTGGACGTGCAGAGATAATCGATGCGCACAGCATCACCTTTTTTAATATAATGTTCGGCGAGGGGCTGCATGTTTTTAATTTGCGTAGCCATATAATTGTCCTCGCTGAATGGGTCGGTCTTGTCGATTTCGGTAAAATGTATGCTCATCTTGCCGCGCAGGAGGTCGGTGACGGTGGTCTGGATTACAAATTTCTTGAGTTCCTGCGGCTTGAGTTTCAGCTTGATGGCGTATGTCTTAGACGATGCCTCCTTGGTGAAATTCACGGTGCGCGTACAACTGTCTATCAGAGCGGTCTTTTCGTAACTTTCCATCACTTTGTAAAAAATCTTCACCATCGCGGTGTTGCTCTTTTGGGCGTTTGCCTTGGAGAAGAGGAGCTCGGCGTCATTGATTATCACATACAATTCGATGTCCTCGAGGTTGTGCTTTTTGGCGAACACCTTGGGGTGAATCGTCGTGCTGTACGGATTGTACATCAGCGCGAGTTGCTCTGAGCCGTTGCTGATGATGGAGCCTTCCTGCGCGTTGTCGTCAGATTTGGAGCGTCCAACGAGCGCACAGCCAGTTATAAGCGCGATTGCCGCAAAGAGCGCGGCATACTTGAGTATCTTGTTCATTTTGGATGAATGATTGTCTATATGTAAAAATTTCGGGGTGCAAGTTACAAAAAAAATACCACCTGACAATAAAAAAAGCGCGGCAACGCAAAAATTACGCACCGCGCCAAAATTAACCAACCTAACCTAACTATTTAACTTTACGCTTTTTTAGTTTCAATTACTGTGCCGATTTTCAACAAAAAATTATAATTTTGCAAAAAAATTTGATGAATATATGTAGAGACGCAAAATTTTGCATCTCTACATAATAAAAAAACGATTGTGCAATGAATTTGATGCTCCACGCCTGTTGTGCGCCATGCAGTGCGCCTATTTTGGAATCTCTTGGCAACCAGGGGATTAAGCCTGCTATTTTTTATTACAATCCTAATATCTATCCGCTCGACGAATACGAAAAACGCCGCAGCGAGCTAGCCAATTACGCCCAAAAGCTCGGCATAACTTTCATCGAGGGCGATTACAACCACGACGAATGGCTCGCAGCCGTCAAGGGTCACGAGAATGAGCCGGAGCGTGGCAGCCGTTGCCTATTGTGCTTCAAGATGCGCCTATTGGCAACTGCAAAAGCCGCCGCACAGCACGGCTGCGATACCATAGCAAGCACTCTCTCCTCGTCGCGATGGAAAAGCCTCGACCAAATAGACGAGGCTGGCAATTATGCCGTTGCCAATATTAATAATGTGTCCTATTGGGCTAAAAACTGGCGCAAAGGCGGATTGCAGCAGCGCAGAAACGAGCTGATAAAGGAGAACGGATTTTATAATCAATTGTATTGCGGGTGCGAATTTTCTATGGCAAGGCAATCTTCCAACGTCAACTCCTCCCCCGCCCCACAAAATCCGGCGGCGTGCATTATCTGACCCAAAACTTGCTGAGGCGTATAGATACTGCGGAGATAACCCATATTGGCGTCGTCATCACGTTTGGAAAGGCGACGACCGTCGGGGGCGGTGAGCAGCGGCAAATGTCGGAATCGTGGGACGTTGTAGCCCAACTTTTTGTAAAGGAAAATCTGCAAATGCGCACTTGGCAGCAAGTCGCAACCGCGCACCACTTCCGTAACGCCCGAGAGAGCGTCATCGACAGTGACCGCCAATTGATATGCAAAGACACCGTCGGCTCGTCTTACTACAAAATCGCCGCAGTCTTTCAATAGGTTGCACCGCTGCGGGCCATAATTACCATCCACAAAAAAAGACTCCTCGTCTGGCACAGAAACACGCTGCGACGGACGGCGGATTTTGAGCATTGCGGCGTGTTGCTCCGGCGACATCTTGCGGCACGTGCCAGGATAAATCGGCGTACCGTCCGACGAGTGCGGCGCAGACGACGCCCTGAGGTCGGCGCGGCTGCAAAAACAGTCGTAAACCAAATCCTGCTCCCGAAGCCTATTGAATGCCTCCAAATATATATCCGCCCGCTCCGACTGATACAATATCTCGCCGTCGCTATCAAGCCCGAGCCAATGCAAATCGTCGATAATCTCCTCGGCAAATTTACGCGGACAACGCATCGCGTCCAAGTCTTCTATCCTGATAATCCATCGCCCGCCCTGCTTACGCGCATACAGCCACGACATCAGCGCGGCATACACGTTGCCAAGGTGCATGCGTCCCGACGGCGACGGGGCAAAACGGCCTATTAACTGAGTGTTGGTCATAATATAAAAAATGTACGGGTGCAAAGGTAGCAAATGTTTCGGAAAGAATTGAAAAAGTTTTTTTGAAAAAGAAAAAAGATTGCTACTTTTGCGGAAAGAAACCGCTGACGATTATGACAACATTAGAATTAAATAAGCAAATAAAAACACAGGTTAGGCGAATACATAACGATAGTTTTTCGCTGCAATTGTTGTTGAAT
>JAFXMJ010000218.1 GCA_017530465.1 Bacteroidales bacterium | reverse complement strand
CCTTAGCCAACGGCGATGCGCAAAGCATACTTACCGAAATGCCGCCCGCGCTTTCGCCAAAAATAGTTACGTTGTTGGGGTCGCCGCCAAAATTAGCAATGTTGTTTTTCACCCATTTGAGACCGGCGATTTGGTCGAGGATGCCGTAGTTGCCGCTCACGTGCTGCGGGTTTTCGGCGGAGAGTTCGGGCAACGCGAGGAAGCCGAGGTTGCCGACACGGTACGTGATGGAAACCACCACAACGCCGTTCCTCGACAAGATTTCGCCGTCGTGGCTTGGGTCGGCGGTAGAACCAAACGAAAATCCGCCACCATATATCCACACCATCACAGGCATTTTGGCGTCGGCAGTTTTGGCGGGCGACCAAACATTGAGGTACAAGCAATCCTCGCTGAAATTGGCGGGGTTGGCGTCGCCTTGGATTGGACCTTTGGCAAATTCTGTGGTCTTCTTGACGTCAGTCCACGGCGTGGCGGGCTGCGGTGCTTTCCACCTCAGGTCGCCAACCGGCGGCGCGGCAAAGGGGATGCCCTTGAAGATTTTGAGACTGTCTTTCTCGTAGCCCTCCACCTTGCCATACTCTGTGGTGACAACGTTGGTGAGTTGATTGTTGGTGGATTGTTGACTGCCAGTGCAGGCAGCCAACATCGCTACCAACGCAAATAATATTGTTGTAAATCTGCGCATATTTGTAGTTTATTATGTTTATTTCTTTGGACTGCAAATTAACATAAAAAATATCAAAACTACAAAATAAATCAGCAACTATTTGCCCCTGAAACCTTTTCTGTGGTATTCGTTGCGGTCTTTTTTCTTGCGGCCAAACATATATTGTTCGTCGTTGTCATCGAAGTAGGGCGACTTGCGGCGGTCAAAATCGCGGTCGTTACCACGGTTCAAATCATTAGAATGGTCGTCATTCTTGTTGCCAAACATTGCTGCGCGGCGTTCCTTGCGGTTGGGCTTGTGCGGTGCGCGGTCGCGGTCGGAGCGGGTGTGTTCGCCGTTGGAGGATGCTTGCTCCACGGTTACTGACTGACCGTCAAACTGTGCATCACGCATTGCGTCGAGCACTTCTTGGAGATGTTCGGTATCAACCTCAAAGAACGAGAAATTCTTCTGGATATCAATCTTGCCTATGGAAACTTCGCGATTGTCCACTACGCGGTTCACAAAGCCCATCATTGTGCCGGGCGACACGTGATCCTTGCTGCCGAGCGAAATAAAAAGCCTTGCGTAATCCTTGCCACGCTCACGACGGTCGCGGTCACGCTTGCCGCCACGGCGGTCGTCGCGGTCGTCATAACGGTCGCCACGGTCGCGGTCGCGCTTGCGATCTTTCTTGCCGCCCTTTTCCTTGTCGCGGTCGTCGAAATCCACGTTGATGTCCTGGGCGTTGCGGTAATAATCGAGGAACCTATTGAACTCCATCGACACAAATTTCTTGATGATTTGGTCGCGGCTCATATCGGCAAATTTTTCGGCAATCTGTGCGCTGAACGCCTCTATCTGCGCCTCGTCTATCTCCACATTCTTCACCTTGTCGATGAAATTGAGGAGTTGTATCTCGCAGATTTCGCGGCCGTTGGGAACAGGCTTGCGCTCAAATTTCTTCTTGCAAATCTTCTCGATGGTGCGGAGTTTGCCCTTCTCATTTAGGTGGAGGAGCGAAATCGAAACGCCCGATTTGCCCGCCCTGCCTGTACGTCCCGAGCGGTGCACATACACTTCGGGGTCGTCGGGAAGGTTGTAATTGATGACGTGCGAAAGGTCGTTGACATCCAATCCACGCGCCGCAACATCGGTGGCAACGAGGATTTGCAGATGACGACTGCGGAATCTCTGCATCACATTGTCCCTCTGCGCCTGAGAAAGGTCGCCGTGGAGGGCGTCGGCGTTGTATCCGTCTGCCATCAACTTGTCGGCTACTTCCTTGCACTCCATCCTCGTGCGGCAGAATACAATGGCGTAGATGTCGGGATTGACGTCGGCGACACGTTTGAGTGCCTCGTAACGGTCTTTGGCGCGAACCATAAAATACTGATGCTCAACATTTTCGGCGGCAATATTCTTGGCGGCGACGGCTATTTCCTCCGGATTTTTCATATACGACTGCGCCATACGCTCGATGTCGGCGGGCATAGTCGCAGAAAACAGGAGCACCGTCTTGTCTTCCGGGGTGTCGGCGAGGATGGTGTCGAGGTCGTCCTTGAATCCCATCGACAGCATTTCATCCGCCTCGTCAAGGATGAGCCATTGGATAGCGTCGATTTTGAGGGCTTTGCGCTCCATAAGGTCGATGGCGCGTCCGGGTGTCGCCACAACAATCTGACACCTCTTTTTCAACTGCTTGATTTGTGCGGAGATGCTTGCGCCTCCATATACGGGTACTATGGAAAGTCCTTTGAGATACTTGGAAAAATTGGTCAAATCGCCAGTGATTTGGAGGCACAATTCGCGAGTAGGACAAAGTACAAGCACCTGAGTATCGGTGTTGTCGATGTCTATCTGATTGAGTACCGGCAGGCCAAAAGCTGCGGTCTTGCCTGTGCCTGTCTGCGCGAGGGCGATGAGGTCGCTCTTGCTGCTTGTGATGAAAGGAATAGTCTTTTCCTGAATAGGGGTCAACTGCTCGAAACCCATTTCGGTAACGGCGTCGATGAGGGGTTGTTTCAACCCGATTTCCTGAAAGTTCATTTGTCGTTTTTATGTTATTAATTACCACTACGGCAAT
>JAFXMJ010000217.1 GCA_017530465.1 Bacteroidales bacterium | reverse complement strand
GGCGCAGACCGGTTTTTGCAAGTCGTGCGCCCAAATGGACAAAACTCAACGTACTGCTGAAATCCGCAAAATGTATTCGGAAACCGCTAACAACAAGAACCTTACGACCAAGAAATATGAATATATGCTTGAAGAACAGGGGCAGGGATTTCCGTATTCGTATGTCTATCATTACGACAATGGCAAACTTGTCAAGATAGATTTGGAGACGGAATACGACTATATCCACCGCCGCTATTTCTATGTAAAAGACGGCTGTCTGTATTTCATCCTTGCCGAAGACCAACACCCCGACGAAGATGGCAGCGGCAAAATGGTTTCAGAATTCACCCGCGCATATTTTTGCAACGACAAGATTTACAAATGCCTCGACAATGCCAAGCAAGACCTCGACGTAAAAGACGAATGGGTTTCAGATTTGCAGATGTCATTGCTCGAAGATTTTGCGAGGGCATTGAAGATGGAAGGCGAGGCGGAATAAAAGTCTCCTAATTCGCCAAGTAGAACCTTGAAATTGTTTCTCAACGCCAATCCATATCGCACACGACATTTATTAAATTATCTTAAAATTCTATTATATCGCTTGCGATATAAATTATTTGTTGTAATTTTGCATCGTGAACGATATAAATATAATTGCTATGAAAAAAATTTATGATTTCAAGGCTCTCACGAGCAGAGGTAAGGAACTCGATTTCAAAGAGTTTGAAGGCAAAGTGTTGCTGATTGTAAACACAGCAAGCAAGTGCGGATTCACCCCGCAGTTCGCAGGATTGGAGGAGTTGAACCAGAAGTTCAAGGACAAGGGATTGGTGGTAATCGGTTTTCCGTGCAACCAATTTGCCTCGCAAGACCCAGGCACAGACAGCGAGATTGAAGGATTCTGTCAGTTGAACTATGGCGTCACGTTCCAAATTATGAAAAAAATCGATGTCAACGGCGCAAATGCCGACCCGATTTTTGAGTATCTGAAAACGCAGGCGCCAACCGAGGAGTATAAGGGTCTGAAAGCCAAGGCCGCCAAGACTCTCTTCAAAACCATCAGCAAGAGCGTGGAGAAGGACAGCGACATCAAGTGGAATTTCACCAAGTTCCTGATTTCCAAGGACGGCGAAACCATCAAGCGTTACGCCCCAACCACCGAGCCTAAGGATTTTGAAAACGATGTTGTTTCGATGTTGGGTTAACATTTAACATAGAAATTATGCACGAAGAATTGAAACTCGACAACCAGATTTGTTTCCGTCTGTATTCGGCGTCGCGGCTCATTACGCAGGCCTACACGCCGATGCTGACGGCATTGGGCATCACATATCCACAATATTTGGTTTTGATGGTGCTTTGGGAGAAGGACAATCAGCCCGTCAACGACATCGCTCGCCGTCTTCTTTTGGAGACCAACACCGTTACGCCGCTCGTTCAGCGTATGGAAAAACTCGGCATCCTCAGCCGCAAACAGGGCGACAAGGACCACCGTCAGCAAATTGTAAGCCTCACCCAAACCGGCAAATCGATGGAAGAAAAAGCCTACGAACTGATTCCCACCGCAATGGGCGACCGTCTCTCCGCTTGTCCGTTGCAAATAGAGGATTATCAGATGCTTGCGGAAAAACTTGATGAGATAATTAAGACGTTGAAAAGATAAAAGAATTTTGTGAAAAAAATCGTTGGATGAATTGTTCATCCATAATTTTTTGTACATTTACGTCGATAAAAAAACAACTAATTGATGCAATGTTATGAAAAAAACACTTTTTATTAACGCTAATTATCTGTACAAATCTATGCTCCGCATTATGCGCAACGAAATCTACGCCCGCCACGGATACAACTTTGCATCTGCCGATTTGAAAAATATTTCTCGAAACAGAAATGGTACAAGCCGGTCAAAAGCAATTCGGAGGTAAAACTCTCCGAGGTGGAGCAATACAACGTTGACATTATCAAAATGATAGAAAAATAAGCGCGTAGTCAATTGACAACAATCATTGGCTTAAAATATTTCAAAAAAAACTTTAAAATTTTTTTCACCATTCCAAAAATTATTCGTAACTTTGCCGCCGATACGATATTTATCTCTATAAATAAAGTCTAACACATTAATTAAAGTATTAACAAACAAATTTTAAATGACACCAAAGAAAAACAATCAGGAGTTCGATGAGGAAATCGAAATCGACAACCTGAAAGCAAACAAGGCCGCTGAGGCCGACACTGAGGACAATGAGCCCATCGAAGTAGTGAAGACCAACACAAAGAGCAACGTCTCTACAATGGATTTCGACTGGGACAACGTTTCCAACAAGAGGGGCACCAACTATTCCGCTGACGAGCGCAAGACCCTCGAAGCAAAGTATGACACCACCCTCTCCACCATCGCTGCAAACCAGGTGGTAGAAGGCAAGGTAATCGCTAAAAACAGCCGTGAGGTTGTTGTAAGCGTAGGTTACAAGTCGGAAGGCGTAATTCCTATGAACGAGTTCCGCTACAATCCCGACATCCAGGTAGGCGACACCGTAGAAGTATTCGTGGAAAACCAAGAGGACAAGAACGGTTCGCTCGTACTCTCTCACAAGAAGGCACGCTCCCTCAAGTCTTGGGATCGCGTCAACGAAGCACTCGCCAACAACGAGATTATCAAAGGTTACATCAAATGCCGTACAAAGGGCGGCATGATTGTGGACGTATTCGGCATCGAGGCATTCTTGCCTGGTTCTCAAATTGACGTCAAACCCATCAGGGATTACGATATTTACGTGGGCAAGACAATGGAATTCAAGGTTGTCAAGATCAACACCGAGTTCCGCAATGTTGTCGTTTCCCACAAGGCTCTCATCGAAGCCGAACTCGAGCAGCAGAAACAGGAAATCATCTCCAAACTCGAAAAAGGCCAGATCCTCGAAGGCACTGTCAAGAACATCACTTCTTACGGCGTATTCATCGACCTCGGCGGCGTGGACGGTCTCATCCACATCACCGACCTCTCTTGGGGCCGCGTATCTCATCCCGAGGAGATTGTCAAGCTCGATCAGAAGCTCCAGGTCGTTATCCTCGACTTCGACGAAGAGAAGAAGCGCATCGCCCTCGGCCTCAAGCAGCTCACTCCCCATCCGTGGGATGCCCTCGATCCCAACCTCAAAGTTGGCGACAAGGTTAAGGGCCGCGTAGTGGTAATGGCTGATTACGGTGCATTCGTAGAGATTGCTCCGGGCGTAGAAGGCCTTATCCACGTATCCGAAATGTCTTGGTCGCAGCACTTGCGTCAGGCTCAGGAGTTCCTCAAAGTAGGCGACGAAGTGGAGGCTGTAATCCTCACCCTCGACCGCGAGGAGCGCAAGATGTCTCTCGGCATCAAGCAGCTCAAACCCGATCCATGGGCTAACATCGAGGAGAAGTACCCGATTGACTCCCGTCACATGGCCAAGGTTCGCAACTTCACCAACTTCGGCGTATTCGTTGAGATTGAGGAAGGCGTTGACGGTCTCATCCACATCTCCGACCTCTCTTGGACCAAGAAAATCAAGCATCCTAACGAGTTCACTTCCATCGGCGAGACCATCGAAGTGGTTGTACTCGACATCGACAAGGAAAACCGTCGCCTCAGCCTCGGTCACAAGCAGCTCGAAGAGAATCCCTGGGATACATTCGAGACAATGTTTGGAGTTGACACCGTACACGAAGGCACCATCGTTTCCATCTTCGACAAGGGCGCAATCATCGCTCTGCCCTACGGCGTAGAAGGCTTTGCAACACCGCGTCACCTCGTTAAGGAAGACGGCACACCCTGCAAGGTTGACGAGAAGCACAAGTTCAAGGTAATCGAATTCTCCAAGGCAGCTAAGCGCATCATCCTCTCGCACACCCGCACCTGGGAAGAGGACAAGAAGGGCAGCAAGGAAGGCAAAGAAGGCAAGAAGCCCGCTAACAACAGCGGCAGCAAGAACAGTGAGAAGGCTCCGAAGATCAATCTCGAAAAGACCACCCTCGGCGACATCGCTGAACTCGCACAGCTGAAGGACGCATTGGAAAACAAGAACAATAGCGCAGAGTAAACCTCACGCGACGTATTGTTTGGAACGGCAAATGTTTGTTTAACTAATATTAAAACAAGTACCCAAAATGGACGAAAGACAGTTTGAACTCATTGAGAATGAGAAGTATTCGGTGATTAACGTTACCGTGGAGAAACTTGACACGCACGTAGCACCGGTAATCAAGTCTCAACTGATTGAGATGGCAAGCAAGGGCGTCAGCAACATAATAATCGACCTCAAGCAGTCTCGTTACTGTGATAGTTCGGGTCTGAGTGCGATATTGGTTGCCAACAGACTCTGCAAGAACGCCGGCGGCACATTCGTATTGACCGGCTTGCAGTCGGCCGTGGAAAGATTGATTTCCATCTCGCAGCTCGACACAGTGCTCAACATCACCGACAATCTCGAGCAGGCTGTTGCCCTCATCGAGGCGAAGACCAGCGAGAACTAACGGAATAGCGGATTACAGGCGGTTCGCCTGCCAGCAATTCCAATCGCAATAAGAAAATCCCTGCAATCATTGAGATTTGCAGGGATTTTTTTGTTGCTATATGTTTGTTTGTATGATAATGCACAAAAAAATACACGGGAAAAACAGACACTTCCATTCCTCCCGTGTATTAATTATGTAAAAACAATCAGCAATGATTAATCAATCTTGTCTGCCTCGATGTTCTTATTGACTTCCTCCTGAGTTACTGCGTAGTCCTGCAAATCGCCAGCGAGGTAGCGGTCGTAGGCGGTCATATCGATAAGACCGTGTCCCGAAAGGTTGAAGAGGATTACCTTCTCCTCGTCCTTGTGCGCCTTAGCCTCGTTGATGGCGGCGGCGATGGCGTGGCAAGATTCGGGCGCGGGGATGATGCCTTCGCTCTTTGCGAAAAGTACGCCAGCCTTGAAAGACTCGTTCTGGTCAATATCCACGGCATCAATCAAACCATCCTTGCGCAACTGCGATACAATCATGCCTGCGCCGTGGTATCTGAGGCCGCCTGCGTGGATGTTTGCGGGTTTGAACTTGTGACCGAGCGTAAACATCGGCAACAACGGCGTGTAGCCCGATTCGTCGCCAAAATCATACTTGAACACGCCTTTGGTCAACTTCGGGCAACTCGACGGTTCTGCCGCCACATAACGGGTCTTTTTGCCGTCCAAGATGTTGTGACGCATAAAGGGGAACGCAATGCCGCCAAAATTGCTGCCGCCGCCAAAACAAGCAATTACCGTGTCGGGATATTCACCGGCGAGAGCCATCTGTTTTTCGGCTTCGAGACCGATAACAGACTGATGCAATGCAACGTGATTCAAGACCGAACCGAGAGTGTATTTGCAGTTAGGAGTCATTGTGGCGAGTTCCACAGCCTCCGAAATCGCAGTGCCGAGCGAGCCGGTGTGATTGGGGTCTTTGGTGATAATGTCCTTGCCGGCGCGGGTTGACATCGAGGGGCTTGGCGTTACCTGTGCGCCAAATACCTGCATAATCGAGCGGCGGTAGGGTTTCTGTTCGTAACTGATTTTCACCTGATATACAGCGGCTTCGATGCCAAACACACTCGCTGCATAACTCAAAGCCGCACCCCACTGACCTGCGCCGGTCTCTGTGGTGATGTTGGTGACGCCCTGTTGCTTGCAGTAATAAGCCTGGGCGAGGGCAGAATTGAGTTTGTGGCTGCCCACGGGCGATACGCTCTCATTCTTGAAATAGATGTGGCATTTGGTGCCGATAGCCTCTTCGAGACCGTAAGCCCTCACGAGCGGAGTGCTGCGGTAATAGGCGTATTTTTCGCGGACTTCGGCGGGAATTTCTATCCAAGCGTCCTTGTCGTTGAGTTCCTGACGCGCACATTCCTCGCAAAAAATCGGAAACAAATCTTCCGCCTTCATGGGCTGGCGTGTCTTGGGATTGAGCGGCGGCATGGGCTTGTTGGGCATATCCGCCAAAATGTTGTACCAATGTGTAGGTATCTCGCTCTCGGGGAGCATGAATCTTTTTTGTTTCATTATTTGATGATGTTAATTTTTTTCGGCTCAAAGATAACAGAATTATTTTAAATTACAAATAAAAAAAAATGTTAAAATGACTGTGAGCCGTCCCGAATACGCAAATTGTGTATAATTTTGCAACCAATTAAAATTTTAACCTGATGAAAACCAAAATTCGCTTTTATTTTGCAATCTTGACGGCGGCAATTCTGACCGCCACATCGTGTCACGACGATATGATTCCGATATCAATCACCGACACTTACCAGCCCAACCACAAATTGGAATCCGTCGCCGATTCCGCCCTCGCGGCACGGTGCAGCAACGGCGTTTTCGTTGGTCGGCTCAGCGACAACATCCTCACATTCAAGGGAATACCATACGCCAAGCCGCCAATTGGAGCAAGGCGATGGAAAGCACCCGAAGCCCCCGACGCAGACAGCGCGGCATACGAGGCGTATTATTTTTCCAAATCGCCAATACAGACCCGCGACAAGTATATCACAGGTTCTCAGAATGTTACGGGCGAAGATTGTCTTTACCTCAATATCTGGACCAACACCCTCGACACCTCGTCGCACAAACCCGTGATGGTCTATATCCACGGCGGCTCTTACGGTTGGGGCGCGTCGATGGATCCGCTTTACAACGGCGCAAACCTCGTCCGCAACCATCCCGACATCGTACTCGTTACCGTAGGATACCGCACAGGAATGATGGGATTCATTGATTTTGAGGGCATTAATGGTAATGAAAACTTCGCCGACAGCCCCAATCTCGGTCTTCTCGACCAAGTGATGGCTTTGAAGTGGGTCAACAATAATATTGCTGCCTTTGGCGGTGACAATCAGAATATTACAATATTTGGCGAATCGGCTGGCGGCGGCAGCGTGAGCATCCTCTCAGTGATGCCGGCGGCAAAAGGTCTCTTCCAAAAAGCAATTTGCGAAAGCGGCAACATCGCCCTCTCGTACAGCAAGGACGAATGCAAACCGCTTACCCAAAAACTCATCGAACTCACTGGCGCAAAATCGATGGACGACCTGATGCAAATTCCTGAAAACGGAATAATTGCATTGAACGAGCAACTGAACTCGCTTGCCAATTTTCCACAACGTGACGGCAGGACAATCCCCGCCGACCTCTACGAAGCCTACCGACGCGGCGACGCCAAGGACATCAAAATGATTGCAGGCTCCAACAGCGACGAAGCCCGTTTTTGGAAGAAAAACTATGGCCCGACGAGCATTTTCAAGGTGGCAATCAACATTCTTTTTGAAAACAACACCGCCAATTTTGCGGACGCCGACAAGCAGGAAATCGAAAATTTCATAGAAAAAACGCAGTGTGAGGACGGCTGGGAAATCGTAGAATTTTACAACGAAACGATGTTCCGTCTGCCCGCAATTTGTCAGGCGGAGGGGCAATCCCAAAACGGTGGCGACATATATATGTATTATTGGCGTTACCCAACTTCAATGCCCGATTATGGCGCGTCGCACATTGCAGAATTGTCGTATGTATTTGGTAATCTTGATTATACCACATATTCAGGCAACGGCAATATCGACACGCTCCTCTCCCACCGCATCCAAAATATGTGGGTGAATTTTGCGCGCACCGGCACACCAACCGACGGCGAATTTACAATGCCAAAGTACAACACGACAGACCGTACGACCACATTTTTCAATTCTGGCAAGAGCATCACCGCCGAAAAAGCACCCTTGGACACGCAACGTCAATTGCTCTCCGGCATCCTCAAATACCACCTCAATGGCAACGCTTCGTCGCTCTCCCTCAACATTCCATACGTATGGAAATTGGCGGCAAAAATCGTCCTGCCACTGGCATTGCTCATTGTGGTATTAATTATAATCAAAAGAAAAATCAAAAAACAACGCGGAGAAAAATCTTAACCCACAAAAAAATTGATACTTTTTTCATTTTGACTGTAACTTTTTTGTAACTCGTCCGTCATACGTACAAAAACAGTAACAAAACTAAAAAACACAAAAATGAAAGTATCAATTTTACTCGTCGCCGCAGTCTCCGCCGTGATGGGCTTGGCAACATTAACGTCTTGCGGCAACTATGACGACTACAACGAATGTCACTATGCAGAGAGCCGCACCGTCAGCGATTTTGACCGTGTGAAGATTTCTAAT
>JAFXMJ010000216.1 GCA_017530465.1 Bacteroidales bacterium | reverse complement strand
CAACAATTTCTTGCGCGGGAAGTATCTCGTTTTCAGGCTGTTCGGTAAGCGAAACGCGGATAGTATCGCCAATGCCATCGTTCAAGAGCGGACATATACCAGCGGCAGATTTGATGCGTCCATCGTCGCCCTCGCCAGCCTCGGTAACGCCAAGATGCAGACAATAATGCATCTGTTCGTCCTTCATAGCCTTCACCATCAGACGCGCCGCACGTATTGCAACGGTTGGGTTGGACGATTTCAACGAAATTGCAACATCATTGAAATCCTCAGCCTTGGCAATCCTCAAAAATTCCATCACCGACTCCACCATGCCTTCGGGCGTGTCGCCGTAACGGTTTAATATACGCTTGGACAACGAGCCATGATTGGTGCCAATCCTGACCGCCGTACCGTGCTCGCGGCACACTTTCAAGAAATCGCGGAAGGTGTCTTCCAACAATTTGCCCTCCGCCTTAAACTCGTCCTCGGTCAAGCAAGCCAATTCGTGATGACCGAAATTGCCTGGATTTACGCGCACTTTTTCAACAATTTTGGCGCACTCGAATGCAATCGCAGCATTGAAATGAACGTCGGCAACGAGGGCGCAGATGCCGTTGATTCGGTCGTGAATTGCCTTCAATGCCTCGACATCCTTCATCGACGGCACGGTAACGCGCACGATTTTGCAACCAGTTTTGTTGACGACGTTAATTATTTGTGCTACCGTCTGTTCAATGTCGTCAGTTGGAGTATTGCACATAGTTTGGACAACGATTTCATTATCGCCGCCTATCTTAACGCCGCCAATCTTCACCTCGTTGGTAACATTGCGGTTGTAATTGGTTAAAGAACTGATATATTGTTGCTTTTCCATAAATTATCGTTTTTGCGCCGCTTACGCGACTTATTTCTTAAACAAAAATTTTGGCGAATTAAAAACGAATTAAAACGAATTGTTTTCTTATAAAATTCAAACTAAAAATTCGTTTTAATTCGTTACAATTCGTTTTAATTTACGTTGAAAAAAGCGGGCGAGCCGCCCGCACTCCACACTATTCCACGTAGAGGACGAGGCCTTTGAGGTATTCGCCTTCGGGGTGGTACATCGAGATTGGGTGGTCGTTGGGCTGTGTGAGTTGGTGGAGGATGCGGATTTTGCGCTTGGCTTGAAGCGACGCCTCCATCACTGCCATACGAAATGTCTGTTTGTCAATCGCCTGAGAGCAAGAGAATGTGAACAAGATGCTGCCCGGCGCAATGCGCTCCATCGCCGCACGGTTGATGCGCGTGTAGCCCTTGACAGCCTGATTGGTGACGTTGGCGTGCTTGGCGAAGGCGGGCGGGTCGAGGATGATGAGGTCGTATTTGTTGGGCACCATCTTGTCGAGGAACTCAAATGCGTCGGTGGCGATTGCCTCGTGGTTGAGGTCAAAACCATTTAATTCGCAGTTTCTAACTGTCAAGTCGATAGCCGTTTGCGATGCGTCAACGGAAGTAACGCTCGATGCGCCGCCCTTGAACGCCGACACCGAGAATCCACCCGTATAACAAAACATATTCAGGACGTTCCTGCCCTTGGAATATTGACGGAGCAAAAGCCTATTTTCGCGTTGGTCAACGAAATAGCCCGTCTTCTGACCCTCCACGACGTTCACATAAAATTTCATTCCGTACTCCAAAACCTCCTTTTCAGCCTCGTTGCCGTAGAGAAAACGGTTTTCAACAGCCGCGCCATCGGATTTTGGGATGGTCTTGTCACTCTTGTCGTAGATGGTAGTAACCTTGTCGCCGAGTATCTCGCGGAAAATCTCCGCAAACATCTCCTCCAACAAGTACATACCTTTGCTATGTGCCTGAAAAACAACGATTCCGTTGTAATAATCACAGATAAAACCCGGAAAACCGTCGCCCTCGCCGTGTATCAACCGGCAGACGTTGGTATCGGGACTGTCGAGATAACCGATTGACTGTCTGAGTCTTATTGCGGATTCAATCTTAGCCTTCCAAAACTCGCGGTCGGGCTCCACCTCGTCGAAGGTGAACATACGCACGGTAATAGAGCCAATCTTCTGATAATGACCGAGTCCGAGGAATGAATTGCGGCCGTCATAGACGGCAACATTCTCACCGTCAACGGCATTGCCAATAATATTCTTGATTGCTCCCGAGAAAATCCACGGGTGCAGACGCTGCAAAGACCGTTCCTTGCCGGTCTTCAATATCACTTTGGGGTAGTTGTACTGTCGCATTTTGTGTAAGTTTTTTTGATGCGCAAAGATAGCAATTTTCTACCACCCAATAAAAAATTTTTGCGATTAACGTTACAATCCCCTCGACAAATCCTCGTTGTACTCCACGAGTTTTTGCTGCATCTGCGCCGCCGACTTCTTGAAATCGGCGAAGGTCATACCGCCCGACAGCAATCCGCCCAACAGCGGCACAGCCTTGCCCAAGACGTTGGTCGCGCCCTTGTTGGCGAGTCGTTCGCCAAGGTTGGTGAGGATTTTTTTGGCGAGGGCAAATCCGGCGGTCTTCATCAGAAACTCCACAAACTCCTTGCCCGAATTTTTCCACGCGCCACCCAACACCTTCTGTATCAACGAATCAACATCATTGACTCCAAGCATAAATCCAAGGCACAGCAACGTGCTACTCTTTTGATATTCGGAGTCGGTAGGGAACGCGGTTT
>JAFXMJ010000215.1 GCA_017530465.1 Bacteroidales bacterium | reverse complement strand
TTGAGTTGCTCCTTTTTCTGCGTAATCTCACCCATAAGAGCCTTGATTTTGCGCATATCTTCGGTTTCAATAGCGGGATCCTGTTTGGGCTGAGGTTTGGGCTTCGGGGTCTCTGGTTGACTTTTGATTTCGGGTTCGGTCTTGACGCCCTTGTTTTTGAAAATCTCCCCGAATATAAAATATAATGCGGTGTCTATCGCGCCATATATCAGCAAAAAAACCAACACAACACTTATAAAACCAAAAATATGGCTTGCGGGCTCCGCGCTCACTGTCATCAAAAGCGAAACGATGAACGCAATAAGCGCAGCGACAATACCCGGCACAAACATCGTCTTGCGCAAGTATTGGAGGAAGTTGAGACCGGCGTTTTTATAACTTGCCTTGCCCATCGCGAACAAAGTGCCTAATATGGCTATTAGAAATACTAATTTCATTGGATTTCGTTGTTTAAATTTTCGTGCAAATATACACAATTTAAACACACGTGCAAAAAAATTATTAACTTTGCGCAAAATTTCACAAAACTTTACAAAACAAAATGGACATCAACAAAATCAGGCAGGATTTTCCAATCCTCAACCAACAAATATACGGTCATCCGCTCGTCTATCTCGACAACGCCGCCACGACCCAAAAGCCGCAGTGCGTGCTCGATTCAATCATCAGATTCTACACTACTTATAATAGCAACATACATCGCGGCGTGCATTATCTGAGCGAAAAGGCGACCGAGATTTACGAACAGGCGCGTCAGAAGGTGATGCGTTTCATCAACGCCAAGTCGCGCACCGAAATCGTATTCACCAAGGGCAGCACCGAGGCGATTAATACGCTTGCATTTTCGTTTGGTCAGGCATACATAACCCCCGGCGACGAAATCATCATCTCCGAAATGGAGCATCATTCCAACATCGTGCCGTGGCAGTTGATGGCGGGTCGTCGCGGTGCAAAAATCAACGTACTCCCATTTGACCAAAACGGCGAACTCGTGGAAGGCGCGTTGGAACGCCTCATCAACGAGCGCACAAAGATTATTTGCGTTACATACGTCTCCAATACGTTGGGTACTGTCAACGACATCGAAAAAATAATCCGCACCGCACACGCCCACAATATCCCCGTACTCGTGGACGCTGCACAGGCTATCCAGCATATCAAAATCGACGTCCAGAAGTTGGACTGCGACTTTCTCGCATTGTCGGGACACAAGATTTACGCGGAGACGGGCATCGGCGTCCTCTACGGCAAGGAAAAATATCTCGAAGAAATGCCCCCCTACCAAGGCGGCGGCGATATGATTAAGAATGTAAGTTTTGAACTCACCACGTGGGCAGACCTTCCGCTGAAATTTGAGGCTGGCACGTCCAATTTTGTAGGCGCGGGTTCGCTCTTGACGGCTTTGGAATACGTGGATTCCATAGGTCTCGACAACATCGCCGCCCACGAAAAACAACTCCTCGAATACGCCACAGAAAAGGTGGATGCCATCGGCGGCGTTACAATCTACGGCCGCGCCAAACAGAAGGTTTCTGTCCTTTCATTCAACATCGACGGCGCACACAATTATGATGTAGGAATGATACTCGACAAACTCGGCATCGCCGTCCGCACGGGTCAGCACTGCACCGAGCCTATAATGAAACATTTTGGCATCCCCGGCACCGTCCGCGCAAGTTTCGCAATGTACAACACCTTCGAAGAGGTCGATAAGTTGGCGGCAGGCATCGAAAGGGCAAAGAAGATGCTGGTGGGATAACTTGTTGAAAAAAACTTAAAATTCCCCACACAAAAAACTCTACAACGACAGCAAATGTAAAGTTCACCACTACCTTATTTCGATACATTTGCTGTCGTTTTCATAACACATCCTTTCTAACATATTTATTATCAATCTATTATACTATCAACTATTTTTAATTAATTTTGTTTATCTAATATTAAATTATCGTTAAAAGATTAAAGCATTTGTTTCAAAATTGTATAGTGCATCAGTTGATTTATTGTGAATTTTGCCAATGCCAAGACAGAAGAATTGGCAAACGCCGCGTGTTTGTTTTCGGAATGCAAATACGCGAACTAACACTCAACTTTTTTTTAAAGATTTATTTTTACTAATTTTAACCAATTTTTTTTATGAAAACAAATGTGAAGTTTTTAAGGGCATTGCTTCTGATGCTGCCCTTAATGCTGATTCCGATGGCATTGTTTGCGCAGACAGTCAGGGTAACTGGCAAGGTTACCGACGTCTCAAACAACGAAGCTCTCATCGGCGTCAACGTAGTGCAGGCTGGCACGACCAACGGCACTATCACCGACCTCGACGGCAAGTATTCAATAGAAGTGCCGTCCAACGCGTCGCTGCAATTTTCGTACATCGGCTACGTTTCGCAGACAATAGCCGTAAACGGAAAGAGCTCCATCGACTGCTACCTCAACTCCGACGACAAGGAAATAGAGCAGGTGGTAGTCGTAGGTTACGGCACACAGAGGAAAGAAGCCGTTACAGGTTCTGTGGCATCTGTGAAAGGTGACGATATGCGTGCCGTTGCCGCATCCAACATCACACAAAGCCTCCAAGGCCGTGTGGCTGGCGTGGAAATGAGCCAGGTATCTTCCAAACCTGGCGAGACCATGCAGATTCGTATCCGAGGTACGCGCTCGCTCAATGCAAGCAACGACCCCCTCATCGTCCTCGACGGCATTCCCTTCGCAGGAAATCTCTCCGACATCAACCCCTCCGACATCAAGTCGCTCGACATCTTGAAGGATGCTTCCGCAACCGCTATCTACGGTTCTCGCGGTGCCAACGGCGTCATCATTATCACGACAAACCGTGGCTCGGAAGGTCAGAAGGCAAAGTTCTCTTACAACGGCTACTACGGCATCAAGAAACTCTTCTCCAAGTTTCCAATGATGAATGGCGAACAGTTTGTGAAACTTCGTGCAGAAAGGGGTCAATTTACCAATACAACAGACGAAGATAATAGTGCAGACGTTGATTGGCAAGACCTCTATTTTGAAACTGGTATGGTAACAAGCCACGACATCAGTGTTACTGGCGGCACACAGCATGGCAACTACTCTTTTGGACTTGGATACTACAAAGAGGAGGCTGTCGTTCCATTGCAGGACTTCTCACGCTTCTCACTCCGTGGCTCTGTTGACCAGAAACTCGGCAACTTCTTCAAAATTGGCTTCTCGACCACTAACAACTTTTCCATCACCAACGACTGCAACAAAATTTGGGATGTACTTGCTGCAACTCCTATCACCAACATCTACAACGAAGATGGCAGCGTAAAGGATCGTGCAAATATGGAAGGTGGTGCAAGATGGATATACACCGCTGACAAAATAAAAGACCTCGGCGACAAGTACGCAAACCAAAGGAAAGTATTTGGCTCATACAACACATTCTATGGTGAAGCAGAACTCCCTTACGTCAAAGGCTTGAAATACAGAATAAACGTAGGTCTCAATCTCCGTCACCAAAACAATGGTAGCTACACGGGTGTAGGTGTATTTAGCGGCACACCCACTGCGAACTCCACAGCTTCTGTAACCAATTCTCTCTCAACAAGCTGGGCAGTAGAAAACTTGATTACATACGACAAGATTTTCGCGGAGAAGCACTCCATCAATTTTGTTGCGATGTACTCTGCCGAAGAAAGCCTCTACAACTCGTCTAACATCAGTGCAAGAGATATCCAAGCAGACCACTTCCAATACTGGAACTTAGGTCGCGCCGACGGCCCCTATACTGTCAATCCCGACTATCAAGGCTACTCTAAATCTGGTCTTATCTCCTATATGGGACGTATTATGTATTCTTACGACAGCAAATACATGCTTAGTGTAGCTGTCCGTAGTGATGGTTCTTCTCGTCTTGCAGAGGGACACAAATGGCACACTTATCCGGCAGTTTCTTTCGGCTGGAATGTCAAGAACGAATCGTTTATGGAAGGCATAAGCTGGCTCGACCAGTTGAAGTTACGTGTTGGCTATGGCGAAACATCCAATCAGGCAGTGGATCCTTACAAGACACTCGGTCTTCTTGCTACACAACCCTACAACTTTGGTGGCAAAACCGTTACTGGTTTGAGAGTTACCGAACTCCCGAACCCCGACCTTGGCTGGGAATACTCCACTACATGGAATATCGGTCTTGATATGGCATTCTTCAAAAACCGCTTGAACGTAACCGCAGAATATTACACTATGAAGACAAAGGACGTGCTTCTTAGCATTTCAATGCCTGGCACATCGGGTGTTAACAGCGTTATGGCAAACATCGGCGAAACCCAAAACAAAGGTTTCGAGATGAGCATCGACGGCACTATCATCGACAACAAGAACGGCTGGAACTGGACTGCAGGTGTGAACTTCTACGTTAACCGCAACAAGCTTGTAAAACTTGCATCTGGACAGGACGAAGATCGTGGCAATGCTTGGTTCGTTGGTCATCCAATAGACTGCATCTATGATTACAAATATGAAGGCATTTGGCAAGAGGACGAAGAAGACATCCGTAAAATTCTCGAACCTGCTGGTGCTCCTGGTATGATAAAAGTAGCTTACACTGGCGAGTATGACGAAAACGGCAAACCTGTTCGTCAAATTAACGACAACGACAAGATTCCTCAGAGCATGGAATGTGATCTTCAAGGCGGCTTCAATACCACCGTATCTTGGAAAAACATCGACCTCAATATCGTCGGCGCATTCAAAGTTGGCGGTCTGCTCATCAGTACACTCTACGGCTCGGGCGGCTATCTCAACCTCCTTTCTACCAAGAACAACAACATCGACGTTGACTACTGGACACCCGAAAACACTGGTTCTCGCTATCCTTCTCCAAAAGTTGCACGCGACGGCGACAATGCCAAATATGCAAGCACTCTTGGTTACTTTGATGCATCCTACTTAAAGATTCGTACCATCACCCTCGGCTACAATCTCGAAAAACTTGGCGTATTCAAGAACGCCGGCATCTCCAAGATGAGGGTTTACTTCTCGATTCTCAATCCTTTCGTGATGTTCTCACCCTACAAGAAAGAATCTGGAATGGACCCTGAGACCAACTCCTACGGAAACGAGAACGCTGCCGTTGCATCATACCAGAAACGACTCCTCACCATCGGTACAAACACTCCGTCCACAAGGACATACATGTTTGGTCTTAACTTCACTTTCTAACACAATCTAACACAGAAACAATGAAAACTAAATTAACATACATAGCATTGGTAGCAGCCGCTATGACTTCCGTCAACGGATTTACAGGCTGCACCGACATTCTGGATGAAGAGCCGCGTTCCATCTTCACTCCCGAGTTCTATGGTACAGACAAGGGCATCGAAGGCGGTTTGGTAGCACTGTATCAGAACTTGCGCTACGTTTACGGCAATATGTACTTCTACAATTCGCTCGAAACAGGAACTGACGAGTACACCTACGCTCAGAGTGCCGACGGCAACTTCAAAGACGCAGACCTCACACCTGGTGTAGGTACGCTCACACCCTCTTCATGCAGGAGCGACGCATTGTGGGGCAACGCCTTCACATCCATCAACTCCACCAACTACCTCATCAAAAACGGTACAGCAGGCGGCGCAAGCGAAGCTCTTCTGGCAGAAGCGTATTTCTTCCGTGCATTCAACTATTTCTGCCTTGTACAGACCTTTGGCGGAGTTCCTCTTGACCTTGGCTGTGGCAAATTGGAGCCGGTGACAGAAACAGTAAGACTCAGCACAAGGAACACTGTACCAGAAATCTACCAGCAGATTTTTGCAGATTTCGACTACGCATTAAAGAATCTGCCCGACAATCCTCGTCTGACAGGAGCGGTAACCAAGAATGTTGCACGCTTCTTTCTCTCAAAGGCATATCTGACCTTTGGTTGGTGGCTTGAAAACCCCGGCAACATTCCCACCTATCCGGAATGCAGCCGTACTGACCTCAACGGACATGATGCGAAATGGTATTACGAGAATGCATATACCGTTGCAGACGAAGCAATCAAAAATCCTGGTCCCTACGGTCTGATGCCTACCTACTATGAAGTAAACGCAGGCAAAAACGACCGCAACAAGGAGTGCATGTTCTATGCCGACCATACCGAAGCCGACGGATTCTTCAACGGCGGCGACCTCGGATACGCTGGTGGCAACGGTACTGAACAGGTAACCGTATGGGCAGTCACTTGGAACTACTGCAATCTCCGTACTTACAAAACGGCAGAGGGTTCTATAAAGAATGAGAAGGGCGATGAAACCAACCAAACAGACCCCTGCAAGCGCGAAGCTGCACAATGGGCTGGTCGTCCTTGGACTCGTATGGCTCCGATTCAGGAAGTGTTCACCAACATCTTCACCGACAAGGAGAAAGACTCCCGCTACGATGGTACTTTTGTAACTGTTTATCGTGGCAACTGGGCAAAAGGCGATGACAAGACAGAAACCTACTACAATGGCAACCTTATGCCAGTGAAAAACGAAGACCCCATCTTAACATTCGTTCCCGCGAAACTCGATGTCAAGGTTGCATACCCAGAGGAAGGTTTAGGAAAGAGCAATGTTGGCGCAGGTGAAGCCGAGGGTCGTGCAGACTGGGTTATCGAACCTGAAAACATCAGTCGTAATGCCTACCCTGGTCTTTGGAAACTTGGCACTTACCGTACCGACAATGGCAACGGTCTTGGACAGCCTAACGGTTCCCTCACCCGTCCATTTGTAATCGCCAAATTCTCTGAACTCTACCTCATTGCAGCCGAAGCAGCCGTTAAGCTGGGTAAAAATGACGAGGCGAAAGAAAAGATCAACGTTCTGCGCGAGAGAGCAGGCAAATGGAGCTTCAACAATGCCGAAAACAAAGCAGTAAACGATGACCATTCACAAGAAATGGTAGCTGCCACACCCGCAACCATCGACATCGACTACATTCTTGACGAGCGTATGCGCGAACTCTTCGGCGAAGGCATCCGTTGGTACGACCTTGTCCGCACCCAGACATGGGAAAAACGTGCAAGTAAGTACACTATCTGTGACATCAACGACAAGAAAGCATGGGTAAAGAAAGTAACGGTTGAGCGTGCAATTAAACCGTTCAACTACTTGCGTCCTATTCCCACAGGACAGTTGAATAGTATGGAGGTTGATGCAAGCGCACTCGCTGCTTACCAGAACCCTGGCTATTAGCAGATAGTTCTTCTGTTCAAAAAATAACACAGTAGCATATTAGTCTTCTCATAAGTAAGTATTTAATTTTCCCGGCGGATATTACTATCCGCTGGGATTTTTTTATTTTTGGGCATTTTTATTTTCTAATTGTAAATTGTTTTCTTAATTTTGTGCCGTTTCGACTAAAAGCAAATCTGTAACGAAGAAACCTATTCCGAAAAGTGAGAAGATTAATTGTTTTTTTGATATTTGCACTTATGACTATTGCCGTGTCCGCACAGCAAGCGAGGTTTTTCGACAGCCAATACCAGCTGCCGGGAAGTCTCATCGACCGTATATTTCAAGACCCCCACGGCAACGTATGGTTTGCCGGCAAGAGCGGTGCCATCAAGTACGGCGGCATCACCTTCACACGCGAACAATTGCGATACCCCAACGCGCCCACCGTATCCTGGGTGAAGTGCATGGCATTTATGGAGGACGAAAAAATCCTTTTCGGAACATCAAGGGGCATCATCCTCAACGACTGCCTAAAAGACACTTTTCAACTCGTCCCCGTATATATCAATCAATCAACTATCGACAACTACTTCGTATCGTCCATCGTCAAGAGCGACAAGCTCGGCGTATGGCTCGCCACATGCTCCGGCAACGGCATTACAGCATTGTCACTACAAGACCTCTCGCCCAACAAGGAACTCACCGACAAGCTCAACGCCCTATGCGACACCAAATACCCGGGCGCACTATACATCGACAGCCGGGACCACCTCTGGACTTTCAGCTCCGAAGGCAATTTTATCAAGATAGACCTCAATACCCTCACACGCCAACCAATCCATATACCCGACGCAATAGAGCAACCTGTGGTGACCAACATCGCGGAAGTGGGCACATCAGGCGACCTCGTCATCTGCACAAGCCACCACGGAATATTGAGGTACTGCGCAAATGACGACAAGGTGTACGCCACCAATGCCACCTTCGAAGCCACTGGATGCGTCAACGCAGTACTGTGTCCACAAGGATACGGCACGGGACGCACGTTCTGGATAGGCTCTGAAGAAAACGGACTGATGATTTTCGACTACGACACACAAAAAATCAATCCGGCAAGACTCCGCAACGACCGCATCAACCTCCACAAATGCAAGATACACGACATCTTCCAAGACCGACAGGGCAACATCTGGGCTACAGCGTTCCAAAAGGGCGTTGTATTCATACCCAAATCTGCCGCGATATACTCCACCAACAACCAACTAATGACCACAGGCGGCGCAGGAAACCACCTAACATTCCTTAGCATCCCGATAAGCGAAGGCACTGCACCCAACCTCGGTCCAGTAACAGCAATATCGGGCAATGGCAACACTGTGTGGGCAGGCACTGACGGCGGAGGCATAATAAGCCTCGTGACCGGCGGCGTCAAAAAGATGGTGTGCGACGCTCAGCACGGCCTCCCCAACAACCAAATCACCGCCATTGAGCCAGACAACGCGGGCAACCTCTGGATAGCAACATTCAACGGCGGACTATCGCAACTCTCGCAGTCAGGCAAGTTGAGCAACATCTACACCGCGCCAGAATACCAAAAAACTTCCTCATTGACATTCGACTCCACGCGCAACACCTTGTACGTGGGCACACTCGGATACGGCACACACGCCATCAGATTCCAAAACGGCAACGCCGACTCTGTATATAACATCCCCATCCCACAATGGGTACATACAATAATGGCGACATCCGATGGCGACATCATTGTCAACGGCAAGGCAGTGGAAACTCCGTCAAACATCAACTATCAGAAAATCAACCAAATAACATACGAGCCGTGCAATTCGTCGGCGGAAGATACGCAACACAACATCTACCTCGGCGGCGAAGACTGGATTTGCAAATTCAACACCAGGAGCGAATCACTCACATTCCTCGACCAGACCGGTCTAAAAGGCTCGGTGCAGAGCATGACCACCGACAGGTATGGCAACCTGTGGTTCACCACGCAAGACCAACTCGTGCACTATTCCGACAAGGAAAAACGATTTGAGACATTCTCCACAATAGACGGACTGCCGAGCAACGAATTTTGCTTCAATTCCATATACCAAAACTCATACGGAATCATCTTCCTCGGCACCAACAGCGGAATGGTGGTTTTTGACCCGCAAGAAGGACTCCAAAAACCCGACCTCGACGCCGAAATTTTCTTCAGCAGCCTGTCGGTAGCGGGCGAAACCATCAACTTTGGCAGCAATTCCAACATCATCGACGCGCCCATCAACTACGCCAGCCGCATCATGCTCAAACATAGCCAAAACAAGTTTACGCTCCAATTTGGCATCAATGAATACGTCAACCAGCACCGCATCCAATTCAGATTCAGGCTCAAAGGATTCGACGACCAATGGTACGACGCAAGGCAAATGTCGCGCTCAATATCTTTCACCAACATCCCAGAAGGCAGTTACAAATTGGAAATCAAAGCATACCTCACCAACAACGAGCAGCACTCCATCGCAAGGAGCATCGACGTCATCGTACTGCCGCCGTGGTACAATTCGTGGTGGGCGTACATCATATACGCAGCCATAATCATTGCCATACTGATGTCGGTAAACGCCGTGGTGAAAAACCGCCTCACACTCCGTCAGCAACAGGAGGAAAACAACAAAAAGGAAATGCGCCTGCAAATGTTCACCAACCTCTCGCACGAAATCCGCACGCCGCTGTCGTTGGTGGAGACACCCCTCAACACACTGTTGGAAAACGAAACCGACAAGAAAAAATCGGCGATTCTGCAACTGATGAAACGCAACGTACAGCGTGTGACATCGCAGCTCAACCGTATCATCGACATACGCAAAATCGACAACCACAAGTTTGCACTGAAACTCCAAAACACTGGCATTGTGGATTTTATAAGCGACATCGTGAAATCATTTGACCAGCTATCGCTCACACGCAACATCAACCTCAACCTCCGCGCCGACAGTCCCGACATCGTGTTTGCCTTCGACCCCTTCAACCTCGACAAGGTGGTCTTCAACATACTGTCAAACGCATTCAAATTTACGCCCGACGGCGGTTTCATCAATATCACAATCAAAAAGGAAGACCAACAACAGCCTCAATTTGTAATCGTAAAAATAGAAAATTCGGGCAGCAGCATACCCGCCGGTGAACTCGACAAGGTGTTTGAACGTTATTATCAGACCTCCAACAACCACCTCAACGAAGGCTCCGGCATCGGCATGCACCTCTCCAAAATGATTGTGGAGGCTCACAACGGCTCCATCCGCGCATCCAACACGGAACACGGCGTGGAGTTTGAATTTACACTACCCTACTTCCTCATCGACGAAGATACCAATGGCGACAATCAAAATCCGCCGCAAAACACTTCCGCCGACCATTTCATCGACATACAGCAGGAACAATCTGCCGACACGGCTACCAACAAAAACCTGCGCAAGATTCTCTTCATCGACGACGATACAGACTGGACGAGCTACCTCTCGATTGCATTGAGCGACACTTTCAATACGATAGTCTGCAACAAGCCCGAGACGGCGATGTCGATGATTATACAATGCGAACCCGAGGCGGTGGTCACCGACCTTGTGATGCCGTCAGTAGATGGATACGAAATTTGCAAAAAGATACGCCAGACACCGCAGACAAGCCTATTGCCGGTAATTGTACTCACATCCAAAAGCGACGAGGAAAGCCGCCGCATCTGCGTGGAAATCGGTGCCGACCATTTCTTAACGAAACCAGTAAGCCTCAATATATTAAGGAGTTCCATCTCCAATGCAATCAAGATACGCCAACAACTCAAAAACCGTATCACAGCCGATGTACGCGCCGGCAAAAACATCATTGACGCAGAATCGCCCGACTCGGTACTTATAAAAAAGGTGACCGACGCAATACTCGAC
The DNA here is from genome assembly GCA_017530465.1 of Bacteroidales bacterium. Classification (GTDB taxonomy): domain Bacteria; phylum Bacteroidota; class Bacteroidia; order Bacteroidales; family UBA3824; genus UBA3824. The sequence goes on along the minus strand of JAFXMJ010000215.1, from coordinate 126 downwards.
AACCTCGGCAACAGCAGTTTCGGCGTCAACGAACTCAGCGCAATGATTGGAATCAGCTCAGGCGGGCTTCGAAGAGCGAGAGTTCCGCAGTGCTCATGAGGCCCTTGACCTTATCGATTTCGGAAC
>JAFXMJ010000214.1 GCA_017530465.1 Bacteroidales bacterium | reverse complement strand
CCTGCGACGAGTGCGGCAAACGTTTCGTCGCGCCAAACATCGAATATCTTGCGACGGCATTGAGTATGCCGATGCAATGTCCCCGATGCGGCAGTATGCACACAATGCCGGGGATTATGAGTGGTGTGCTAAATTTCAGACGGTCGATATACCAGAAAATTTGGAAGGAGGTGGATGAAAAAGGCGACTGAAAATTTGTATTTAAACAGGAATAAACTAACTTTGCCACCGAAACAATCAAAAAGGCAGAAAACATGGCAAACAACAGCACCGACAGCAACAAACATAAGATTTCGTGGCTTGTGAAACCCAAAAACCTCACCCTTGTGCAGTGGCAGAGGGCGTTGAGGCGGCAGGTGGCGCAGGAGGAACAGATGGACTGTCGCGAGGTGGACGCCGAAAACCTCCCCGGCGAATACGAAGTTACAAATTCCTGGAAGACACAGACTTACAAAGTAGTTTTCCGTGGCGAGGACTGTGCGTGGAATTATTGTTCGTGTATGGACTTCAAGACCTCGCACCTCGGCACGTGCAAACATATCGAAAAAGTCAAGCAATGGGTCTTCCAAAATGGATTGCCAGTGCATACAGAGTTGCCGCCGTATTCGTCTGTGTATCTGTCTTATACGGAAGGGCGACAGGTAAAAATCCGCGTCGGGAGCTATTGCAGGAAAGAATTTTTGGCACTTGCCGCGCAGTATTTTGACGAAGACGGCGTGATGTTGCCACGGATGCTCGACGAATTTGACATCCTCTTTATCGAGGGCAGGAAAATAGACCCGTCGTTCCGTTTTTATCAGGACGCCATCGACTACATCATCGAACAGCGCGAAAGGAAATACCGCGAGGAGATTGTCAAGGGCTACACCGACGAAAAACTCGATTCATTACTCTCCACCAAACTCTTCCCGTACCAAAAGGAGGGCGTGAAATTTGCCTTTCGCTGCGGACGCTCAATCATTGCCGACGAAATGGGTCTCGGCAAGACAGTACAGGCAATCGCAACCGCCGAAATGCTGCGCGACGCGAGCTTAGCGGAGAATGTTCTCGTAGTGTGTCCGACATCGCTCAAATACCAATGGCAGAGGGAGATAGAAAGGTTTGTACCGGGGGCTTCAACCATCGTGGTGGAAGGTACGCCCGACAAGCGCAAACAGCAGTACGAATCGACAGAAACATACAAGATAGTATCTTACAATTGCATAGCCAAGGACATCAAACTCTTGGAGAAAAACCACTTCGACATACTGATAATGGACGAGGTGCAACGCCTAAAAAACTGGAAGACACAGATTTCGATGGCGGCGCGGAAGATTCAGTCAGACTATGCAGTGATACTTTCTGGCACGCCGTTGGAAAACCGCCTTGAAGAACTCTACACCGTGATGGAATTTGCCGACAGCTTTTTGCTGAGTCCATTCTGGCAGTTCAAAGCCGACTGCATACTCACTGACGGCGGTGGCAAAGTAATTGGTTATCAAAACCTTAATAAAATCGGCGAAAAAGTTAGCAGTCGCCTCATCCGCCGTACCAAAAAGCAAGTTGCCCTCCAAATGCCGCGCCGTATGGACAAAAACCTCCTTGTCGCAATGACCAAGGAACAGCGCGATATGCACGAAGATTTGAAGGCGCAAGTGGCGCAGATGGTCTTCAAATGGCGTCGTTTGCATTTTCTACCAGAAAAAGACCGTCAAAAACTCCTCATCCTCCTCTCGCAGATGCGTATGGTGTGCGACTCCACGTTCATCCTCGACCAACAGTCGCGCCACGACACCAAGGTGGACGAAACGATGGACATCATTCAACCGTTTCTTGAAGAGGGCGACGAAAAAGTGGTGATATTCAGCCAATGGGAACGTATGACGCGCCTCATCGCCATCGAGCTCGACAAACTCCGAATCAATTACGTATATCTCCACGGCGGCATCCCGTCGTCAAAGCGGAAGGACATCATCGCCAATTTCAACGACGACAATACCTGCCGCGTGTTTCTCTCCACGGACGCGGGCAGTACCGGCCTCAACTTGCAATCCGCCTCGATGGTCATCAACCTCGATCTGCCGTGGAATCCCGCCGTACTCGAACAGCGCATCGCCCGCATTTACCGTCTGGGTCAGGAGCGCAACATTCAGGCTATCAACCTTATAAGCAAGGAATCCATAGAGGAGTCGATGCTCGACAAATTGAGGTTTAAGTCGGCTATGTTTGAGGGCGTGCTCGACAATGGCGAAGACACCATTTATCTCGGCGACAAGTCAAACTTCGAGATGATGATGGACACGCTCTCGGAGGCAATGGACGACAATCACAAGTCCAAAAGACACACCACAGATGACAACGACTTCAAGCCGCAGCAGCCTTCCTCACACAAAGGTGTTGCCACAGTCAACAATGCGCCTCAGCCGCAACAAGAACTCACGCCGCAGGAACTCTTGGCGCAAGGAATATCGTTTTTCAGCGGATTGGCAAAGACTCTCCAATCGCCCGAAGCAACGCAAAAACTCGTTGATTCCATCGTCGAGACTGACACCGCAACGGGACAATCGCACCTGAAACTCCCCGTGCCCGACAAGGAGACCGTCGGAACAATATTAGGGGCAATCGGAAAATTGTTTGCAAAATAAAATTTTGGGGTTTGGGAATGTTTTGTTATCTTTGACGGCAATAAAAACAATTAAAAGTTGGCAACTATGGAAGAGAACTTAAAAAACACTGACATCGAACAACCGCCACGCCGCTACACCCTGCAAGAATACCAACAGATGGTTGAGAATGGCAGACGACAGGTAAAAAATGGCGAGTGCTACACTACGGAAGAAGTGATGGCAATGTGTATGGAAGATGATTTAGTATTGGAAGCCGTATGAAAGTAGTTTGGGCGAAACAAGCAAGTGAATCACTCCAACAAATTGCATTATATATATATGATAATTTTGGATTTGATGCCAAGCAAAAATTTTTGTCTGAGGTAATAGATATGCTTTCGAGCCTCGAATTCAATCCATATATAGGGAAACTTGACCCTTATATGGAGGGCTTTCCTACTGAGTATAGGTGTGTTTTTATCCAT
>JAFXMJ010000018.1 GCA_017530465.1 Bacteroidales bacterium | reverse complement strand
TCGCTGAGCATTTTTTCCAAATACCACAGTTGGTCAGCGGTTTCCATATAGGTTTCAACGGTCTCAAACACACAATTAGCCGTGTAAAAATGCGTGAATCCGTTGGCGGCAACTTTCACGGTAAAATTGTCAACGCGCTCTACCTCAACGTTTTGACGGAGATATACAAAAGCGGCAATTTTTGCGCCGTGCAAAGGCGGTTGCTCAATGTAGGCGATGGCGGCGTCGGAGCCGAGAGTTTGCTTGATTTTAGATACAGCCAATTGAGCCTGATTGGCAGCGTCCGACAATAGAAGTCGCACAAATACAGGCACATAGCCGTTATGTTGCGAAATGATTTTTACAATGCCATCAGCCACCATCTCCAATTGCTCCGTGAATGTAAGCGCGGAGTCGTTGACGGTAACTATGGCGTGAATCTCGCCGTTGAATTCTGATGTTTTTGCTACTGTTTTGTCAAAAGTATATTCTGAAAACTGCATTATATTTCTGTTTTTTTATGGATTCGCGGTGCAAAATTACAAAAAAAACATTTGTTTATTACTTGTAATTATTTCGAAATGCAAAGTTATACAAGATTTTTCAATGCAGAAATACCTAAAAGTGGGTATTTTCAATTTTTACCTTTCCAACCCATAATTAGCAATCCTCATCCAACCCGATTAACAAATTTTTATTTTTTTTTAAAAAAATGCAGATTTTTTATTCAACTTTTACAGACGATTCACACTATATATCAAGATGCGATGACAAAAATCGCTCAGTATGTTTAATCATTAATATCAATCAACATGAAGAAAATCATCTTAACATTGATTCTCTTTCTCAGTGTGGTAATCAGTGGCATTGCTCAGGAAACCTACGACTGGAAAAAATTCAGAATCAAGGCTACCGTTCCCGAAGGCATGACCGTAGTACAGAACAACGAGGAAGGCCTTGTACTCTCAGCAAGCAACTTCACATTTGGTATGGTTCCATCCAAAGGTATGAAGCAGTTGGACAAACTTTCCGATGCAGAGATCAAGGAATTGATTGCTGAATTCAGCAAGCAGATGAAGATGGATACATCCCAACTGGAAGCCGACGAGTTCGAGTGCAAAAATGGCGAAGGAGCTTATTTCGTAGCCCCGAACAAGGAAAAGGCTGGCTGGCAGTCACTATTTGCATTCGTCGGCAACGAAAAGACCAACAAGTTTGCCATAGTAATGATGAGCTACGAGGATGACATGGCTGAATTGGCTGGACAAGTGCTCGGTCTCGTCGAATTCTATTAGACCAACGGCTTGACAGTCACCAACAACACAAGCACGAAATCCGCCTAAAGTAAGACAGGTTTCGTGCTTTTTTTGTGCCATTATTATTTGCACAAGCACAATATCGCCACACCAGCAAGGATGCCGCAGAGGATGAAAGCTTTTTGCTTGATGTGCTGTTCGTGGAATAGCAACGCACCTGCAAGGAACGATATTATGACATTGCTCCTGCGTATGAGCGACACGATGCCAATCATCGCGCCGTCGCAGCTCAAGCCGTAAAAATACAGGAAGTCGGCAATTGTCAGGAATATGCCAATCAATGGTATAGTGGCCTTATATTTAAAAGGTGTGGTCTTCTCTCGGGTGGGATACCAGAATATCAGCATCATACACAACGCCAATATAAACTGGTACAGCGAAAACCACGCTTGCATCTCCATCCTATCGAGCATCACGGTGCGCAACAAGTATTTGTCGTACAATGCCGACACAGAACCTATCAGCGTACCGCCTATCAGGAGATAGACAAAAATATTGTGCTTGAACGAGATGCCCTCCTTCCTGCCGCAATTGGCGTATAGGAAAAGGCAGACGAGTATTACAGACGCGCCGAGCCATTGATAGGCGTTGAGCCTTTCGCCAAGCACCAATACCGCACCGAGCAGCGTCCACGCGGGCGCACTCGACCTCACAGGGCCAACGATGGAAATGGGCAAATGCTTCATCGCGTAAAAATTGCACAGCCACGAAGCCTGCACGATGAAGGCTTTGAGAATGATGTAGAGCTGATTTTTTAGACAAGTGCCGCCCACCGCAAACTGCGTACCCTCCAAGATGCCAAGCCCGAAGGCGGAATCGAGGAGCATTGGCGTCATCAGCAATAGCGACGCGCCAGACGAAATGAGCATTACAACAAGGACGGCGTTTTCTTTGAGCGATTGTTTTTTGCATACGTCATATACGCCCAAGAATATGGCGGAAAATATTACCGGCAGTATCCACATTTTGGATTATCGTGTGTAGTATATCAGGGTTTAGAAGGGTTAGTAATACTTTTGGAATCAATCACGGGGCGCACAGGCTCGCCATAAAAACGGTCTGCGCTGCCAATCCAGTATCCCGTGGCATATTGAGTGAGTTCATAGGCGTGCGTTGGCAGAGCTACAGAAATGCTCGACGACCAGATGCAGCCGTTTTCCATATACATAATGGGCTTGCGTCCATTGATGCTGCCACATGCAGGCAGCAATATCGACTTGCCATTGGGACCTGTCACCTTATAATAATTTGCGCTTTCGCCATTCACCCACTCCCATGTGCAATCATTACGGAGCTCCTCTATTTCAGTCGCAGTGGGCATACGCCAGCCACCACCCCAGTTTTGTACTGCGGCGTCGTCCTTAGGCTCAAGGGTGTAAATAGAATCCACCATTTCATCGTTGCCCGACTCCTTATTGAAATTGTATTTGGTGAGCAAGTTTTTGCCCTTGCAATACTTGTAGGTGTCCCACGTGTAAATTTCTTTGGGCGCGGTCTCGCCCCACGCGAAATACGAACCAGGCATAAGGGGGTGCGTGGCGTTGATATTGCAGGTGGCCCACAATACGCTCACACCAATATCCACATAAGAATGTCCGGCAACTGTTGCAGTCGTGTCGTATGGCACGTTCCAAAATTCGCTGTTCTTATTGATTTCGCTGTCGCCGATGCCGTTGATGCCATCGTCCTCACAAGCAACGATGCACACTGACGCTATCAGCAGTATATATGGCAATAATTTTTTCATATCGCAATTGTGTGTTGATGTTATTTTTCAAGGTGCAATAATAACAAATTTTAAATTAACCACCAAGTTTTTTTACAATGAAAAAACTCAGAACCAAAAATTGCTCTCTCTGGTCCTGAGTCTCAGCCTATTGTTTTGAAGTGTCATTTTTTAAGAAAAGTAGCCCTTGTTTTTCTACATATAACGAAAAAGTTTCAAAAAGGTTTCGTTTTTGTTAATTTATTTTTAATTTTTTTTCGCGCTCGACGATATTTTCCACTTGTAGCCGCACCGACGACAAATCTTCGTTGACAATCCGGTACTTGCAAAATTTAGCTATCTCGCTGTCGGACTGCTGATTGCTGATACGCGCCAATACCTGTTCGCGTGTGGCGTGGTCGCGGGCGATGACGCGAGCGATACGGGTCTCAATGGGTGCCGTCACCTGTACGCAAAAATCCGCCTTCTTATAAAACCCGCTTTGTACAAGTATTGCACTCTCCATAAGCACAAGCGGACATTCAGAATGACTGGCGACAAACTGGGCAAACTTTTCATGGACGAGCGGATGTATGATGGCATTGAGCCTGGCAAGCGCATCGGGGTCGGCAAATACAATGGACGCCACACGACTGCGGTCGAGCGAGCCGTCGGCGGTGTAGATGTCGTCGCCAAACATCGCCTTCATACCATTGATGGCGCGTGGGTCGGACGACTGTATGCCCTTTGCCACGTCGTCGCAGCGAAACACCGGCACTCCCAATTGTTCAAATATCTGAGATACAGTGGTCTTGCCACTGCCAATGCCGCCTGTTAGTCCTATTATATTCATTGCTGTGGTGTATTTTTTTCGATGAGATATTCCACGGTCTCGGGCGAAATGGAGATATTGGTAACTCCCATATCCTCCGGTTTTTTGGAGATTCTTACGGTAAGGAATTGCGGACGTGTGATACCCGTAAGATCCTTGTAATCAATCTCTGCGGCAAACATCTCACGCGAAATCTTGTTGTAATTGTTCCATCCGACATTGAACCTGATGGTAGCCTTCTGCGAAAAAATCCTGAGACTCACCGTGTCTGGCACATTAACGGTACGTATCGGCACTTCGATGGAATGTTCGGTGAATTTTTCGACATTGATGGTGGCGTCGGTGGATGTGAGCGGGCAATTGACGCCGTCTGGAATCACAAACCTCACCTTCTGCACCGTCGATTCGCTGAGCCGTTCGAGCGTGAGGGTCTCGGTGTGGATGGCTCTGATGGTATCAACGATGATGGCTGGTCCTCCTATCGTGATACTGTCGGGCTGCAATGTGGGTACGCCTGAGAGTCTGTATTGTTTTTCAAAAGTGATTTTCTGCTCGAGTATCACCGGCACTTTGGCGTGGCGAAGTATGCCGAAGTCGAGCTTGATGGTATCGGGCTTGAGCGAAATAAACTTGTAGTTGCCGGGCATCTGCGCCTCCACTTGTGCGCGTATGTCGTCGTCGGTGACGAATTTGAGCGAGGAGTCGGACTCAGGGAAAGTCCTGATGTCAAGTTTTGAAAGGTCAATCCTAATCGGCGAATATCCGCCCCTATGAGAGAACAACTCTGCGCCACGAGCCGAGAGGGTGATTCTTAGCACGTCGGTAGTGACGCCAGGCACGAGCATGCTATTGTTTGGCAGTCCGTAATATTCCACCTTGAAATCCGATTCGGTGTTGATGGTGCTGCCCATCTGGTTGATAAACCAAAACGTCGAGGCTATCACCACCATCACGAGGTACGTGAGGGTGTTACGGTTAAAACGTTTACGCTTCAGCCTGTAAATCAGAGCCTTGGTCTTGCGGAGTATAGTCTTTTTTTCTGCCATATTGTGCTATCTGTATTTTTGGAGCAGGTTTGCGGCTTCGTATTGACGCTTAGAGATGGCGGTATTCCAGTCGTCGTGCGCGCCCTTGCGGTCGCCCGCCTGATATTTGGCGAGTCCACGCCATACGTAGATGTCGGACATCGATGGGTCGATGTCGAGAGCCGCGTTGAGGTCGGCTATGGCATAGTCGTTCATCTGCGATTTGCAGTATGCAATGCCCCTGAGCCTGTGGTACTGCGCATTGTGTTCTGTCACGGTATTGATGGCTCTGAGCGCGTCGGTGGTATTGTTGTCGTCAATATAAATCTCTGCGGCGAGCATCTTGGCGGAGTCGCTGCCGGGCGCGAGGTCGAGAAGACGTTCGGCGTATTTGATGGCATTGGCGTAATCCTTGTCGCGGAGGTAAGCCTGAGCCGTGGCGTATATGCGTTGAGGCGGCGCATCTTCGTCGCGGACAGCCTTGGCATAACACTCAGCCGCCTTGCCGTACTTGCCGCCTAATGAGAGGATGTCGCCCTTGAGCGCAAGATAGTCGGCGGAATTGGGACGGCGGCGGAGAGCCTGGTCGATGTCGTAGAGCGCGGATTTGGAATTGCCATCATTATAATAATTGAGAGCGCGGAGGTAATACGCATAATGCAAGGATGGCGATTGCGATATTATCTTATTGAGCTCGGGATACGCAAGTGCGCCTTTGCCATTGTTGACAAGGTATTCGGCGTATTGGAGGTCGCTGTCAATGTCGCCGCGCTGCGCATTAGCGGTGAGCGTTGCCAACATTGCCGACACTATTATAATAAGTCTGTACGTCTTCATTTTAGTTTGCTTTTGACTTTTTGGTGAATACTGTGATGTATCCGCTTAACTCTCGGTCTTCGAGTCCGGTGAGCCGTCGCTCGTACACAATGCACTTATAATAATACACACCGTCAGGCACAGCCGAGCCGTTGCCCTTGTCGGTGCCGTCCCAATTGATGTCGGGGTCGGTGGTCTCATATACGACCTTGCCCCAACGGTTGATGATGGTCATCTCGATATGGTCGATGAACTGGTACGGCAGCGGGTGGTAAAGGTCGTTTTTGCCGTCGCCATTGGGCGTGAATACGTTGGGCAGGCGGTAATAGTCGCACATATCGACGCAAGTCTTGTTGGAGGGCAGACCTTCGTTGCCAGCGGAATCGCGGGCAGCCACTGCATAACATCCTGCAAGTCCGTTGGCGGGATAGTGCTTGTATTCGATGACATCGGGCGTAGTCTCGTCTATCGGCGAGAGCGAACCTTCCAAAGTCTCTGAAAACCAGATTGTGTATTTTTCGATTCCAAGGCCACACACCGTGTCGGGATGCCACGTGAGATAATTGTAACCATCGTCGCATTTGGATATTGTGGTGAGCTCCACACAGGGCGCAATGGTGTCAATCGGCGTGGCGTATGCCTCCTGCGACCAGTTTTCGATGTGGGTCGGCAGACCGGGCGCGGAGTAATAGCCGATGGTCTTGATTTTGTAACCGTACTCCTGACCATTGACAAGGTCATAGTCGGTGTAGGTCTCCTTGTCGGTCTCGCCCACCTTCACAAATTCGTCACTGTCCGGGTCTTTGCGGTAAATCTCAAAGAGGTCGTTTCTCCAAGGGGTGTTGGCCTCATGCGAGATGGTGACCTTGCGGTCGGATGGCGTAAGCGTGATGAATACCGACGACGCCTTGTCGGATGCACCGTTGTCGCGTAGGGTGCTGGTCTTCGGGTCGGTGTAGAAGAACGTCACAAGGTATTCAGAGCTGTTGTTTTTGGTGTCGATATTCTTATTGATGTATGTAGTGTCTTCCAGCTCGTAGGTGTCGGCAAAATGATTGACGCCAGCATCCTTATTGTCAGCAGCCTGTATCTTGTATTGGAATGGCGGCACCATCAGGTCGGGGTCGATAGGCTCTATCGGCGTAGTCCACGCCACATAGACCTCACCACTATTTTCGTCGGTGCTAAGGACGGACACATTGGTCATTGCAATAAGCCCCCTTACGAGAATCCTGTGCTCCGGCGGCGACGGCTGGCTCTCCGCCCCGTCTTCAAATACAGCTGTGATGCGATATGTATATACAAATCCGCTTGGCAGACCCTTGCCGCCATCACTGTCAACATACACAAACTGATTGCCGTCGTGTATTTCGGCGATGAGCTTGTAGCCCGACCCCTCGCGGATGCCAGTCTCGCAGACACCGGGTTCGTATTCGTCAAGAATCTTGTCCTTGCGGTAAATCTTGTAGCCGGTAGCCTTTTCGTTGCCACCGTTGTCCCACTCTATCTTGATTTCGGTATTGTTGGGCGTGAGATTAGTGATATTAGGATGCGGGGCTATCACTCTTATATTAATAGTGCGGTATGCAGTGAGCGGCACTTTCCAATCGTCGTCGTAAACCTTCACAAGCAGTTCGTATGGCATGCGGCGCACATGGCTTTGGGTGGTCTGCCACGAAAAACGTCCCACAGGATTATGCGTCCACGACTTCACCTCGGTGAACGTGGCTGGCGATTCTGCCACTACCAACGGCCCGCCCGAAGCCGTCATCTTCATCTTGTCGTTGTCGGGGTCGGTAGCCGTCACATTAAATTCCAAAAGGTCGCCCGCGATGACACAATGGTTGCCGGTATTGTCGATAATTGGGGTATGATTGTCGGTATCAATGACATCCACCTGAATGTCGCGCAGCACCTGACCAATCTTGACGCCGTTGCGCCACTCCTCCATCCACATCGCCACATTATAAGTGCCCACTTGCGACGGACGCTCCCAAACGAAATCGCCCGTAGTGGGGTTTACGTATATGGAATCGGTCACCGGCGGCAGAGTGTAGCCTACAATCTCCTGACCGTCTTGTTGCAGACAGGTGGCGATGCGGTACGAAAGGCTGTCGCCGTCGGGGTCGTATGCGCCGGGATTGTGCACAAAAGTCTTGTGGAGCGCGGCCTTGTCCATAGGCGCGTTGAGCAGTATCGGAGAACTATTGTTGCCGATAGTGCCGTCTATCTTGAGCGTGGTCTTGATGGCGAAAACCACGTTCACGGAGTTAGGGATGTTGGTGACGCCCTCATTGCGGTTTGGATCCTCCATATATAATACGTATGTGCCGGGACCCGCGAATGTGTGCTCGCCGTAATATACATTCTTCTTCAAATAGGTGAATGACAATGCATTGACCTCGTCCAATAGAGTTCCCTTGCCATCCCTCTTGACGGTGATGGTGCCAGTGCCGTCGCCGCAGTCCACCTCGAGTTCGTCCCTGTCCGCCTCCGTAAGCGTATAGCAATACGTATAGACAATGATCTGATAACGGTATCCAGATATATGTTTATAGACAATTTCGCCCGCCCTGTTGTGGGTGGCGGATGCAGAGCCCGCCGTCAAAAAGGCGATGCAACATAGCAAAAATAAGATTTTTGGTAAGATTTTCATTTTTTGCAAAAAAAAGTCTTCATATAATTTCCGCAAAAGTAATGAATTTTTTAATTTTATGCCGAATTTTAATCAATTTTTTGATTTAGAGTAAAATTTGCTATGTCAGATAACACTAACAGCATATTATACAGCGAACTTTGGGCCGACGACCTGAGTTTCGTGTATCTCGGCAAGTTCGACAATTCTGTGCTCGGATTCGCAACAGAGATACTCAAAGGGCATATTTCGCAGACCGTGGAGTCGGAGGGCAAGAAAAACAAGCTGTCGTTCCTGATGATCGAGAGCTTCCAAAACATCCTCCGCTACGGGCTTGCCGGACGCGCCGCCGAGATGACCTCAGGCGAAGTGTTCATCGTGCGCAAACATAAAGGCAGCTACTATATCACCACCGGCAACTACGTGGAGAACGTCAACATTGCGCCCATGCGCGAAAAGTTGGAGCGTGTAAATTCGCTTTCGCCCGAGGATTTGAAAAAACTTTTCATGATGACGCTCCAAAACAAGAAGATTTCCAAGCAGGGCGGCGCAGGTCTCGGATTCATGGAGATGGTGCGCAAGACCAAGGAAAAGCTCGACTTCGACTTCGTGGAGCTCGACGACGAAAGGTCGTTCTTCTACTTCCAGCTCAGGCTCAAGGACAACCCCGAGGACGATTCGCCCGCATTGCCAATATCATCCGCCAAAAACATCAAGAAGATGATGGAGCAAAACGGCAGATTCATCGCATTGAAGGGCGACTTCCGTCAGTCTGCCATCAACCCCATACTCTCCATGGCGGAAAACAACATCAGCGAGGAAAGCCTGCGCACACAGCGCAGCCTGTACCACATACTCGTGGAGATGCTCCAAAACATCGCCCGCCACGCCGCACAGACAGACGACGGCAGGAGGGAGGGACTGTTTTCCATGGGCTACGACGGCAATGCATTTGTGGTGAGCGCGTCCAACGGCATCGAGCCCGACTCCGCGCAACGGCTGTTGGAATACGTCGGCAAGCTCAATTCGATGACACGCGAACAGCTCGACGACTATTATAAACGTGTGCTTCGCGAAGGTCACGACGACGCAACTATATCATCAGGACTTGGACTCATCGACGTCGCACGCGATAGCATCGGCGGCATCGATTGCGCCGTGGACAGCTATGGCGAAGTAAGAATATTATCAATGACAGCAAAACTGTAAACATCATACAACACATTATGGATACTCTTAGAAAGATTTATAGAGCAAAGTCGGATTTTTATCCGAGAATGGTATTCGACAAGGAAGAAGGCGTATTTTTGATAGAGGGACGCTCGCTGCCGGAAGATTCGGAAGCGGTGTACGGGCCTGTGCTCGAATGGTTCGACGAATACAGCATGCAACCCAATTCGGAGACCAAGATGGTATTCAACCTCGAATACTACAATTCGGCATCCCTGCGTAAATTTGCAGACATTCTCAAAAAACTCAAACAGATAAGCGACCACAGCGGCACAAATGTCTCTGCGACATGGTATTATGAAGACGGCGACGAATCGAGCCTCGAAAACGCCGAAGACCTTGCATCGTCCATTGGCATTGCCCTGGAGATAAAAATGATCGGCGAAGCATAATGACAATGACCGCAAAACGCGTCAAAAGACACATTATATAAAAATAACATATTTTTCACAACATTTTTTGCATAATTATTAGAAAAAAATTTATAATTTTGCAGCCATTATTGTAACACACAAACCAACATTAAAGAAATGAGCGGAAATATTTCTGAAGCCCTGATGCTCATGGGCGTGGGGCTTGCAACAGTATTTTTGGTGCTGTTGCTTGTTATTGGTTTTGGCAACCTCTTGATCAAGGCGGTCAACAAGTTTGCACCCGAGGAGGAGAAGCCAAAACAGATAGCCTCCAAACCTGTCGCCGCACTCGTTGACGGCGCAGTACAGCAAGCCATCAACAAGGCTGTGGAGCAAATCACCGGCGGCAAGGGTCGCGTGGAGAAAATCGTTAAATTGTAAAACATCAAAAAACAGATTCCAAACTTCAAAAAATGGGAAGAAAAGTAAAATTCAATCTCGTTTTCAGAGATTTGTGGCAGTCCTCAGGCAAATATCAGCCGAGGGTTGACCAACTATTGAAGGTAGCCCCCGCAATCATCAAGATGGGCTGCTTCGACCGCGTTGAGACCAACGGAGGCGGTTTTGAGCAGGTGAACCTCCTCTACGGCGAAAATCCCAACAAATCTGTCCGCGAATGGACAAAACCCTTCCACGAGGCTGGCATTCAGACCGAAATGCTCGACCGCGCACTCAACGGCATCCGCATGAACCCGTGCCCCGTTGACGTCCGCAAACTTTTCTACAAGGTAAAATACACTCAGGGCACCGACATCGCACGTACATTCTGCGGATTGAACGACCCGAGAAACATCATTCCCTCAATCGGTTACGCACACGAGGCTACACGCCCCGACGGCACGCACATGATTTCGCAGTGCTGCCTCTGCATCACCGAAAGCCCCATCCACACCGTTGAATATTACGTGAACCTCGCCAAGCAACTCATCGACGCCGGCGCGGACGAAATATGCATCAAGGACATGGCGGGCATCGGCCGTCCCGTGAAGCTCGGCAAAATCGTAAAGGGCATCAAGGATTACAAGGACATCGTAATAGAATACCACTCTCACGCAGGCCCTGGATTCTCGATGGCATCCATCCTCGAAGTTTGCAAGGCGGGATGCGACTACGTGGACGTTGGCATGGAGCCGCTCTCATGGGGTACAGGCCACGCCGACATCCTCGCCGTACAGCCGATGCTGAAGGACGCCGGATTTGAAGTGAAGGAAATCAATATGAGCGCATACATGGAAGTGCGCACACTCATTCAGGAGATGATGGACGACTTCCTCGGCTACTACATCCCTCAGCGCAACCGTTTCATGAACTCTCTCCTCATCGCTCCTGGTCTGCCCGGCGGCATGATGGGTTCGCTCATGACCGACCTCGAGAGCAACCTCGAATCCGTCAACAAATACAAGGAAAAACACAACTTGCCCAAGCTCACTCAGGACGAGTTGATGATAAAACTCTTCGACGAAGTAACATACGTATGGCCCAAGATGGGTTATCCTCCGTTGGTAACACCTTTCAGCCAGTACGTAAAGAATATGGCACTCACCAATGTAATGCAGATGGAAAAGGGCAAGGAGCGTTGGTCGCTCATCGCCGACGACATCTGGGGCATGCTTCTTGGCAAGTCGGGCAAATTGCCTGGTCCCGTTGCTCCCGAACTCGTGGCACTCGCCAAGTCGCAGGGTCGTGAGTTCTTCACCGGCAACCCGCAGGACGAGTACCCCGATCAGCTTGACGTATTCCGCAAGGAAATGAAGGACAACGGCTGGGACTTCGGTCAGGACGACGAGGAACTCTTCGAACTCGCAATGCACCCGCAGCAGTACCGCCTCTACAAATCTGGCGACGCCAAGAAGTCATTTGAGGAAGACCTCGCAAAACGCAAAGCCGAGAAGAACGCACCTAAAGGCGGCGTACCGGCATTGCAATTCCCGCAGACCGTTACCGTAGATGTCAATGGACAGAAATACGCAGTAACCATCGGCGCAAACGACGGCAAGGCAGCCGCTCCCGCAGCATCAGCACCCGCCGCTGCTGGCACTGGCAAACCGCTCGCCGCACCGCTCGAGGGCAAGTTCTACCTCAAAAAGAACCCCTCCGACCCGCAGGTAAACGTTGGCGACAAGGTGAAGAAAGGTCAGACCGTTTGCTACATTGAGGCTATGAAGACCTTCAATGCAATCTCGGCAGAGTGTGACGGCGTAGTTACCGAAATCTGCTTCAAGTCAGGCGACTCGGTATCGGAAGACGACGTTATCATGCGCATTGCAGCCGAAGGCGAGACCGCTCCCGCAGCATCCGGCGAAGGCAACGACCTCACCGCACCGCTCGAAGGCAAGTTCTACTTGAAGAAGAACCCCTCCGACCCGCAGGTAAACGTTGGCGACGCAGTTAAGAAAGGTCAGACCGTCTGCTACATCGAGGCTATGAAGACCTTCAACGCCATCGCCGCAGAATCTGACGGCGTCATCGCTGAAATCTGCTTCAAGTCAGGCGACTCAGTATCGGAAGACGACGTTCTGATGAGAATTAAGTAATTGATTGTTAGAATTTTATAAATCCACTTAACAATGGGTGACATATTAAACAGAATATATGAGATGACGGCATTCCAGGCAATCATCGACAATCCGGGATTTCTCGTGATGTACGCGCTTGCCTTTGTGCTGCTGTATCTCGGTATCAAAAAACAATATGAGCCGCTGTTGCTTATACCTATCGCCTTCGGTGTGTTGATAGCCAACTTCCCGGGCGGCGGCATGGGTGTAATCTCCCCCGACGGTGCGGGTCTCGTACACTTCGTCAAAGACGGCCAGGAAGTCGCCAGAAACATCTACGAGATGTCGCTCCCCGAGATTGCACACGACCTCGGCGTGATGAACTTCCTCTACTACGCCTTGATTAAGAGCGGACTTCTCCCCCCGATTATCTTCATGGGCGTAGGCGCCTTGACAGACTTCGGCCCGATGCTCCGCAACCTCAAGCTCGCCATCTTCGGCGCAGGCGCACAGTTCGGCATCTTCGCCGTATTGCTCGTAGCAGCATCCACCGGCTACTTCTCAATGCAGCAATCTGCATCACTTGCTATCATTGGCGGTGCCGACGGCCCCACAGCCATCTTCACCACCATCAAACTTGCGCCGGAGCTCCTCGGCCCCATCGCCATCGCGGCTTACTCCTATATGGCTCTCGTACCGGTAATCGTGCCGCTGGTAGTGAAACTCACTTGCTCCAAGAAGGAACTCTCCATCAATATGAAGCAGCAAGACAAGCTCTACCCCTCCAACACCGTCATCAAGAACGAGCGCGCATTGAAGATTATCTTCCCGATCGCGGTTACAACCCTCGTTGCAATCATCGTTCCCTCGGCAGTTCCGTTGGTAGGCATGTTGATGTTCGGCAACTTGATTAAGGAAGTCGGCTCATCTACCAGCCGTATTTTCGACGCGGCATCCAACGCCGTCATGAACTCGGCTACCATTTTCCTCGGTCTCTGCGTAGGCGCGACGATGACTGTCGATGCCTTCCTCAACTTGCAGACCATTGGTATCGTTGCCGGCGGCTTCTTGGCGTTTGGCTTCTCTATCTTCGGCGGCATCATGCTGGTGAAACTTTTCAACTTGTTCAGCAAGAAGAAAATCAATCCGCTTATCGGTGCTACCGGCCTCAGCGCAGTGCCTATGGCATCCCGCGTTGCCAATGAAATCGCATTGAAGTACGACCCCCGCAACCACGTCCTTAACTACTGTATGTCGTCCAACGTCTCGGGCGTTATCGGCTCGGCAGTGGCAGCAGGCATCTTGATTGCGTTCTTGGGATAATGATCCGATAGACATCTCACTCTATAAAAAGGCAGGTTTTTGACCTGCCTTTTTTAGTTTTTTTAAACATCAAATATTTGCATATTTAAAATTTCGTCATTAATTTTGCAAAACGTAATTAAAAAATCAGACAACAATTAAAAAAATTGAAAACCTATGGAAGACGTATGTGTAAAAATGGAAAAGTGCCCGATTTTCAATGAAGGAACTCTCCTGAACGAAAAGACTGGCGAAACATATAAGACAGTATATTGTATGACTGAACGTTACAAACAGTGCAAACGTTATCTCGCGTCGCAGAAATGTACACGCCCTCTACCCGTGCAGGTATTGCCCAACGCATCCATTACTGTCGATGAAATCGTAAAACGAGTAGAAAGCGGATTCTACGACATTTTCAACAAAATCAAATAGACATATCCTAAACTTTGAAAAACTTGATGACATCCTGCAAACGGTCGGCCTGTTGCAAAAGGTTTTGACTGTTGGACGCCACCTCCTCTGAAATGGTTGCAAACTGCTGGATGCCATCATTGAAACGTTGAACGGCGGTATTGATTTGCGCACCGCCCGAAGCCTGCTCGCGGCTTGCCGTGGCAATCTCCTGAACCAAAACTGTGGTGCACTTAATTTCGGGCAACATCTTGGAGAATACCTCGCCGGTGAGTTTTGCGATATTGACGCCATCTGCCGACACTGCGTCGATGTCCCTTGCGGCAACGGCGCATTTTTCGGCGAGTTTGCGCACTTCCGCCGCCACAACTGCAAATCCCTTTCCATGCTCGCCAGCTCGTGCCGCCTCCACGGCTGCATTGAGGGCAAGAATATTGGTCTGGAAAGCGATGTCGTTGATGACGGATATTTTTTCGGCAATTTCCGTCATAGTATTCACAGTCTTTTCTGCCGCCTGACTACATTCCCCGATATACTGGGCTGTTGAGCCGGCAATGCTCTCGGACCGGGCAGCATTCTGGCTGTTTTGTTCTATCGACGATGCCATCTCGCCTATTGCCGAACTTATTTCCTCTGCCGACGCTGCCTGTTCGTTGGCACTTGCACTCATACGCATGCTTGCATCGTTCATCTCGCCGGCGGCTGCGGCTATGGCATCGGAACTTTCTGAAATGGAGCGCACGATGTCGGCAAGCGTGTTTTTCATGTCTGCCATCGAATTATTGAGGACGGCTATTTCCGATTCTCCGTCAGAATGATGGAAATTGGCTGTCAAATCGCCCGAAGCAAGTTTGATGGTCTTTGCTGTGTTGTCGCTCAGTCCGTTGGCAATAGCATTGCCGCAACGCGTCAGGAATATCAACACCACAATAAAGATGACTACAAGCAGAGATATGCCAACCACGCGCATTTCCGTTGTGGTAGTTTCGATGTCGGCGGCACGCTGTGCAGACAATTGGTCTATGACATTGCAAAGATTTTTGGTGCGTTTTTTCAATTCTATACCCAAATCAGGAAACTTAAACAACGCCTCGCGCTTGTCTAATGAGCCTTGGAATACAACGTCGCTTTTTGCAAGATAGCCCTGCTTGATTTCCGTTATCTTGTTATACTCGCGGCGGAGTTCGGGAGAAAAATCCGTTTTAGACATTTTTTGTTCTATGTCGGCATTTTCTTCGAGATAATCGGTTAGGAGTTGGTCGTCGTTGGTTATGATTGTCAACGACAACAGTTTGTTAATGAGCATATTGCGGCGCAGTTGTTCGCTTGGCACTGCATATTGCGGCATCGCTTTTATACGATTGTAAAAATCAACTACTCGCCCTTCATAGTCCTGCTGAATTGTAATGAGTTCCGCGTTGGCGTCCTTATACTGCGTTGTGATTCTGTCGATGAGATTGTAAAGGTTTTGAAGTTGTGAAAAAACTGTCTGAACCGAATCATACGCTTCTCTCAATTCTGCCGGCTCGTCGTCGCCACCCATATACTGCGAAAGTTGCGTGAAATCGTTGGACGTAGCCTTGAACGACTCCATGCCCTGTCGGTAGATATTATCGTCGTTGTTGGAATCAAGGAAAGTCCTAAATTCAAAAACCGTATTGCCCAAATTGTCGAGCATGCTGTTGGCAGTGTGTAGCATGGGAGCATATTTGCTGACAAGATTTTGGGCAGTGTCATTGACTGTACCCACCTTCACAATGGGTACAATCGACATAAACATAAGCGGCACTACTGCCACCGCAAATGCTATCCCCAACTGCTTGCGTATTTTCAAATCTTTGAATTTCATGGCTGTCGATATGAGTTTTTTATGGTTGATAACAAATATTAAGCCGAATATCAGGACTTGAACCAAAATCAACCGTCCAACTTGTATTTCTGCCCCCAATGCTGCTGCATTGTTTCCTTTGCGCGGAGTTCGGCGGTGTTGTTGCCTGGGATATAGAATGAAGTGCCGCTGAGTTCGTCGGGCATAAATTCCTGCTGCACAAAATGTCCGGGATAATCGTGTGAATATTTGTAATCCGCGCCGTAGCCGAGTTGCTGCATAAGTTTGGTGGGCGCATTGCGGATATTCATCGGCACAGGCAGGTCGCCGGTCTTGCCAACAAGTTCCATTGCGGCGTTGATAGCATTATAAGCAGAATTGCTCTTGGGCGAATTGGCAAGATAAATCACTGTTTCACTGAGAATTATCCTCGATTCGGGATAGCCGATGGTACTTACTGCCTGAAAACAGGCGTTGGCTATCAGCATTGCATTAGGATTGGCAAGACCGATGTCTTCGCTCGCCAAAATCACAAGCCGCCGCGCGATAAACTTCAAATCCTCGCCGCCCGTCAACATCCTCGCAAGCCAATAAACAGCCGCATTAGGGTCGCCGCCGCGTACCGACTTTATAAACGCCGAAATAATGTCGTAATGCATGTCGCCCTTCTTGTCGTACATTGCAATGGTCTTTTGGAGGCATTTGGCAACCGTTTCATCGTTGATGACAATATGCTCCGAAGTCTGCGCATTGATGACAATTTCCAAAATATTCAGCAACTTGCGGGCGTCTCCCCCAC
>JAFXMJ010000213.1 GCA_017530465.1 Bacteroidales bacterium | reverse complement strand
TCGTGCGTCCTCGCGGGTCGCGCCCCGGGTCGCCAAAAGCCTTGAACTGCGAGAGGAACTGGCACTGCACTCCAGTCTCCTCCTCCAATTCCCGTGCCGCACTCTGCTCGAGGGTCTCGCCCTCCTCGGTAAATCCACCAGGAAACGCCCAGCAACTCTTGTAAGGGTCGCGTTTGCGCTTGATGAGAAGCACTTGCCTCGTAATGCCTTCGCCTCGTATCACAATAGTGTCGGTGGTCACCGACGGCATAGGGTATTTGTATGAATAGGTACTCATATATGTCTGAATGTTGGTTTCTGTTTTAAGTCACAAATATAGAACTAATTATTTGAAATCAACAATTTTTTTT
Organism: Bacteroidales bacterium; assembly: GCA_017530465.1. Classification (GTDB taxonomy): domain Bacteria; phylum Bacteroidota; class Bacteroidia; order Bacteroidales; family UBA3824; genus UBA3824. The sequence goes on along the minus strand of JAFXMJ010000213.1, from coordinate 7,431 downwards.
GGAAAAATTTTGCAACATTGCGAATAATTCTTACATTCGTGCATTAAAAACACACTGAAATGGTAAATTTAGCCTCCCAAAACGATTGTATGAGCCTTCCTGTGACAGAAGAATTTTACTCTGTGCAGGGCGAAGGCTGCAATACTGGACGCGCCGCATATTTCATAAGGCTTGCGGGCTGCGACGTGCGCTGTCCATTCTGCGACAGCAAGGCAACGTGGAACGCCGCACACTCCACGCCCGCCAACGTGGCAGACATAGCAGCCCGTGCCGCCGGCACAGGCTGCCGCAACGTGGTAATCACCGGCGGCGAACCGCTGATGCACAATCTCGCGCCACTATGCGAAGCATTGAGGCGGCAAGGTCTCTCGATATGGCTCGAGACATCTGGAGCGCACAGCCTGTCAGGCAGTTTTGACTGGATATGCGTGTCGCCCAAGACCGCCCGCCCGCCGCTCGACGAGATGCTGCTCAACGCCGACGAGCTCAAGGTGGTAATCTCCAATGCCAACGACTTAGCCTTTGCTGAGCAGTGCGCCGCCAAGACACGGCAAGGATGCGCCCTGATGCTGCAAGCCGAATGGGACAGCAGGGAGACTGCGTACCAGCTTATGTTCAATTACGTATTGGAACATCCAGCGTGGCGCATTTCCATCCAGACACACAAAATACTCAACATCAGATAATCATTCGGACAATTATATTATTATGAAGTTTTTTTTAATGCTATCACTCCTGCCAGTTGGGGCAGTGTTTTATTACGTCTATAGCAAAGACCGCGACCCCGAGCCGCCAAGCACATTGGGTTTTGCGTTCCTATGGGGCTGCCTGTCGGTGATACCCGCGATGCTTGCAGAGATTGCATTTGAATCCGAGAATATAGCGATAGAGGTTTTCCTCAACGTGGCATTGGTGGAAGAAAGCGTCAAACTCGCCGCACTGATGCTCTACATCTGGAAGCACGCCGACTTCAAGGACAGTTTTGACGCAATAGTATATAGCGTGACAGTCTCGCTTGGATTTGCCGCCATCGAAAACATATTGTACGTCTTCCGAGGCGGAATTATGGTGGCGGTGATGAGGGCGTTGCTTTCGATACCGGGACATGCGTCGTTTGCAATACTGATGGGATTGTTTTTTGCCAAAGCGAAGCACCATTCTTATTACGGACGACGGCAACAGCAATATCTCAATCTCTTTCTCGCGCTGCTCACGGCAACCACTGCGCACGGAATATACGACTATCTCGCGGTGTCTTCTTCCGAAAACGATTTGTCATTTTGGTGGATGATAGGCTTTGTGGTAATCCTGGACGCCGTATGCTTTGTAATCGTCCACAAGGAATCCAAAAAAGACCGCCCGATGGTAAGCGACGATTTTTGAGAGGAAAGAGGAGAGAGGAAAGATTAGAGATTAGAGATTTAAGATTTAAGATTTAAAATTAGAGATTAAAGATAACTACAATGATTGACAAACTTAATCAATACAAAATCATCCTTGCATCGGGTTCGCCGAGGCGCAAGGAGCTGATGACGATGCTTGGCATCAATTTCACAGTAAAAACCAAGCCAACTGACGAAGTATATCCCGACGGCACTCCGGCAGACCAAGTTTCGGAATACCTCGCAAAATTAAAGGCGGAGGCGTTTATGGACGAATCGTTGAGCGACCCAAAGCTCATCGTAATCTCCGCCGACACCACGGTAGTAATCGACAACGAAATCCTCGGCAAGCCCACCGACCGCGCAGACGCCATTGCCATGCTCCAAAAGCTCTCCGGCAAACGACACACAGTCTTTTCCGGCGTGTGCATCTTAATCGGCGGCAAGTGCCACACCTTCACCGCGAGGACAGACGTTTGGTTTCGCGAGATGACAGAAGAGGAAATCGTTTTTTACGTTGACAACTACAAGCCCTTCGACAAGGCTGGCGCATACGCCGTACAGGAATGGATCGGCGCAGCAGCTATTTCACGCATGGAAGGGTCGTATTATAATGTTGTTGGGTTGCCGACACAGATGCTGTATGTGAAGCTGGCGGAGGTAGTATAAGATAAAAAAGACCGCCACGCTTCCAAAAGAATCGCGGCGGTCTTTTTTTATCAGTGTATTTACAACAGGCTGTTGCCTGTCCGAATTTCCAGATGAACTACTCTGCCTTTGCCTCGGTAGCTGCGGCTTCTGCTGCGGGAGCGTCAGCGGCTTTTTTCTTGCGGCTACGGCGAGTGGTCTTGCCTGCGGGCTTAGCGGATGCGCCCTTGCCCTGCTTGTAGTCAGGATTGAAGTCCACAAGCTCCATGATGCAGGTCTTGGCATTGTCGCCGAGACGGAAACCTGTCTTGAGAATCCTCGTGTAGCCACCCGGACGGTCGTAGATAGCCGGAGTAACATGCTGGAACAAAGTCTTGACAGCTTCCTTGTGGTGGAGCTTGGAGAATACAAATCTGTGGGCGGCCATCCTCTTTATCTTGAAAGCCACCTTTTCTTCGTCAGACGAAGCCTTAGACTCGGCGTAGGTGATGTCTGCCTTGGATGCCGTGAGAATCGGCTCGATGAAAGTGCGAAGCTCCTTAGCCTTGGCGACAGTCGTATTGATCCTCTTGTCCTTGTCCTTCGTTACAGACATAATCAAGGATACAGCCATATTGGTAAGCATCGACTTCCTGTGGCCGTATGTCCTGCCTAAGTGGTTTATTTTGTCTCTATGTCTCATTGCTAAAAGTAAGTTGTGTCGAGCATCACTGCTCGTTCTGATTAATCTTTATCAAGTTTGTACTTAGAAATGTCCATGCCAAAGTTCAAGTCCATGTTGGCAAGGAGATCGTCAAGCTCAGAGAGCGACTTTTTGCCAAAATTGCGGAACTTAAGCAAGTCGTTTTTGTTGAATACAACAAGGTCGGCGAGCGTTTCAACGTCTGCGGCCTTGAGGCAGTTGAGTGCCCTGACGGAGAGGTCGAGATCCACGAGCTTGGTCTTGAGGAGCTGCCTCATGTGGAGGAGGGTCTCGTCAAACTGCTCATCGCCAGCCTCCTCGGTAGAGTCGAGAGTGATCTTCTCGTCGGAGAACAGCATAAAGTGATGGATGAGAATCTTAGCGGCCTCTTTGAGAGCGTCCTTAGGATTGATCGAGCCATCGGTGGTCACCTCAATAACGAGCTTCTCGTAGTCGGTCTTCTGCTCCACGCGGTAGTTTTCGGTGGCATACTTGACGTTCTTGATGGGCGTGTAGATGGAATCCACAGCAATCACGCCAATCTCGCTGTCAGGCAGCTTGTTTTCGTCTGCAGGAACATATCCGCGGCCCTTGTTGATGGTAAGCTCGATAGAGAGCTTCACGGAGGGTTCCATATTGCAGATTACCTGACCGGGGTTGAGGACCTTGAAGTTGGTGAGGAACTTCTCGATGTCGCCGGCGGTGAACTGCTCCTGTCCGCTAATAGTGACAACAGCCTTTTCAAAATCCTGCCCGTCAACAATCTGCTTGAAGCGTATCTTCTTAATATTGAGGATAATTTCGGTAACATCCTCTATGACACCCGGAATTGTCGAAAATTCGTGGTCGACTCCCTCGATGCGAATCGAGGTGATGGCAAAACCTTCCAAAGAAGAAAGAAGAATCCTCCTCAGCGCATTGCCAATAGTAATGCCGAAACCGGGCTCAAGGGGACGAAACTCGAATTTTCCGTACATTTCGTCAGCCTCCAACATTATTACCTTGTCGGGCTTTTGAAAAGCTAATATTGCCATTTGAATCTGTTGTTTATTATTTAGAATAAAGTTCGACGATGAGTTGCTCCTTGATGTTCTCGGGGATGTCCTCGCGTGCGGGAACGTTCATGAACTTTCCTGCCATCTGGTTGCCGTCCCACTCGAGCCAATTGAACCTGGACCTGTTAGCGCCCTGGAGCGAATTGACGATTACATCGAGAGCCTTGGACCTTTCGCGTACACCGACGATGTCGCCCACCTTCACATGGTAAGAGGGGATGCCGCATACCGAGCCGTTCACAACAATGTGCCTGTGCGACACAAGCTGACGAGCAGCTGCCCTTGAGGGAGCGATGCCGAGCCTGTACACAACATTGTCAAGCCTCTGCTCGAGGAGCTGGATGAGGGTCTCGCCCGTTACACCAGACATTCTGGAAGCCTTCTTGAAGAGGTTGGAGAACTGACGCTCGAGAAGACCGTAGATGTACTTAGCCTTCTGCTTCTCCTTGAGCTGTGTGCCGTACTCCGACACCTTCTTGCGCTTGGCGGCCTGGCCGTGCTGTCCCGGAGGATAGCCTTTCCTGTCAAGGTATTTGTCTGTACCGAAAATTGGTTCGCCAAATTTCCTGGCGATTTTGGATTTAGGACCTGTATATCGTGCCATTTTGTAATGTATTTTTTAGACTAACTGAAACTATGATTACACTCTTCTCTTCTTGGCAGGACGGCATCCGTTGTGCGGAAGAGGAGTAACGTCGATAATTTCCACAACTTCGACGCCTGAGCCATGGATAGCCCTGATGGCAGCCTCGCGGCCGTTGCCCGGGCCCTTCACATATACCTTCACCTTGCGGAGTCCCAAATCATAGGCAGTCTTGGAACATTCGTTGGCTGCCTGCTGCGCTGCATAGGGTGTGTTCTTCTTGGAGCCCTTGAAACCCATCTTGCCGGCGGAAGCCCAAGAAATGACCTCCCCCGAAGCGTTGGTCAAAGAGATGATTATATTGTTGAAGGAGGAATGGATGTGAGCCTCGCCCACAGAATCCACCTTTACAACTCTCTTTCTCGTTACTTTAGATTTCTGTGCCATTTTCTACTAATTATTACTTGGTAGCTTTCTTCTTGTTTGCAACTGTCTTCTTCTTGCCCTTGCGTGTGCGGGCGTTGTTCTTGGTCTTCTGGCCCCTCACGGGCAGACCGTTGCGGTGGCGTATGCCCCTGTAGCATCCGATGTCCATCAGACGCTTGATGTTCATGCTCACCTCCGACCTCAATTCGCCCTCAACCTTGAAGTTGTCGTTGATAATCTGGCGGATCTTGGCTACCTGGTCGTCGTTCCAGTCCTGGACTTTGATGTCCTTGTCAATGCCGGCTTCCGAAAGGATCTTGTTCGCCCTGCTGCGGCCGATGCCGAAGATGTAGGTGAGGCCTATCTCGCCGCGTTTGTTTTTTGGTAAATCTACACCAACAATTCTTGCCATTTTCTTGTGTTCTTAATGTATTTGATCATTCCTGGCGCCGCAGACACTCCAACTCTGGGACACGGTGCCAAAAATCTTGGTTACTATTAGCCTTGGCGCTGCTTGAATTTGGGATTGGACTTGCAGATGATGTAAACCCTGCCCTTCCTTCTTACTACCTTGCAGTCTGCCGACCTTTTCTTTACAGAAGTTCTAACTTTCATTTTATTGTGTCCTTTTTTTATTTGTACCTGAAAGATATCCTGCCCTTCGACAGGTCATACACGGACATCTCCACCTTAACCTTGTCGCCGGGGAGTATCCTAATGTAATGCTGGCGCATCTTGCCGGAGATATGAGCCGTGATTACATGGCCATTCTCAAGCTCGACGCGGAATGTAGCGTTGGAGAGCGCCTCGGTGATGATGCCGTCCTTCTCGATGGCCTTCTCCTTGGTGTGCCTTACAACGTTTGTCGGTTGCTTTTTTTCGTCGCTCATCTTCAAAAATTTATGAAACACCTTCGTTTTCTTGCACCATAGAAAAATCCAGATGCCAAAGATACTTTACAAATATTAAACGTTAATATCATTTATGACAACAAAGGATTAAACAACCCTTCATTTCAGCCGTCAAAGATACAACAATAAGACTAAACTGCAAAACTTATTTGAAGGTAATTTCAATTTTTTTTTGAAAATTATAATTTTTCCAACAAAATTGATTCTCCGCCCCGCCTTGTTTTATGAAGTTGGGCCGGAGAACCAACCATACAATACCTTCCAATATAAACTTTGCAAAAACCCCGTCGAGCGGGGTTTTTGGAATAGGATGCCGCCGTTACAATGCCGCCGTGGATCCTGTGCGTCCCTTGATGCGACCCGACTTCATAAGTCCGTCGTAGTGGTGCATCAGGAGGTGGCTTTCAATCTGCTGGAGTGTGTCGAGTATTACACCTACCATAATCAGCAACGAGGTGCCGCCGTAGAACTGGGCAAACTGGTTGTTGACGTGGCAGAGTATCGCGAACACAGGCAGGATTGCGATGAGTGCCAGGAAGATGGAACCAGGGAGAGTGATGCGCGACATAATGTCGTCGAGGAACTCAACAGTCTTCTTACCAGGCTTGACGCCGGGAATGTAGCCGCCACGCTTCTTCATTTCGTCAGCCATCTGCTGCGGGCTGAATGTAATCGCCGTATAGAAATACGTGAACACAATCACGAGCAACGCGAAGGTGAAGTTGTACCAGAAGCCGGTGTAGTCGGCGAAAGCGGTGGCAATCGACGAGGTGGCCTCGGTATTGAAGTGCGTGAACATAAGAGGAATGAACATCAGAGCCTGAGCGAAGATGATCGGCATAACGCCCGCCGCGTTGACCTTGAGCGGAATGTACTGCCTAACACCGCCGTACTGCTTGTTGCCCACAATCCTCTTGGCATACTGCACGGGAATCTTGCGGGTGCCTTGCACGAGCAGAATTGATACGACAAACACCAGGAAGAGCATCACAAGCTCAACGATGAGAGCTATAAGACCGCCGCCGCCTACTTCCTGTACGCGGGAAACGAACTCTGCGCCGAATGCGAATGGCAACCTTGCGATGATACCAATCATAATCAGGAGCGAAATACCGTTTCCGATGCCTTTGTCAGTGATACGTTCACCCAGCCACATAATGAACATGGTGCCCGCCGTAAGGATTATTACCGAGGGGAACGTGAACCCCCAGAACCCTTCGGCGAGGAAGGCTGAATCGGGGAGCTGGTAGTGCAGGTTGATCAAGTAACTTGGAGCCTGTACCAGCATCACACCTACCGTGAGGATGCGGATGATGCGGTTGATCTTGCGGCGTCCGCTCTCACCGTCCCTCTGGAGCCTCTGGAAATACGGCACGGCCATGCCTAAAAGCTGCACTATGATAGATGCCGTGATGTACGGCATGATACCGAGCGCAAAGATGGAGGCATTGGCGAATGCACCACCCGAAAACATATTGAGGATGGACATAATGCCGTCCTTGGTCTGCTCGCCCAATGCGGCAAGCTTGTTGGGGTCGATGCCCGGGAGCACAATGTGCGCGCCCACGCGGTAAACCAGCACCAGACCGAGCGTTGCAAGGATCCTGTTGCGCAGGTCATCTATCCTCAAGATGTTTCTAAGTGTCTGAATAAAGTTTTTCATTAAAGTGAAGTTTTCTACAATGTATTAACAGTACCGTTGAGTGCCTCGATTGCAGCCTTAGCCGACTTGGAGAAGGCGTTG
>JAFXMJ010000212.1 GCA_017530465.1 Bacteroidales bacterium | reverse complement strand
TTTTGCTGCGGGAAAGATGATGAAGATTTTTCGCCAAATTAATTTTTTAGCGTTTTTCGTACCTTTTCATTCCAAAAAAATCCCTATATTTACGCCGCAAATTAATAACACAAACCAAATGGAAAAAATTCAGCAACTTATCGTTCAATATATCGACGCAGTGTCGGACGGCGGCAAATGTTGGGAGGACAAGGGATTGTTCAAGAAGACCGCCCTCGCCAACTATTGGGAGCAATTGCTCGACGCAAGGCTCGCTAATTTTGGATTCACCATCCAAATCCATATCGCCGACTCCCTGCAACAGCCGGACGACGGCAAACCCGCCGCCACGCCCACGCAAACCTCAGCCGAATATTACAGCGACAACTCCCACGCCGTTACCATACATATCAACAAGGAGTACATCGTCAACAAAATCCGCGAGGGACAACTCCCAAAAGCATTCGACGAAGTGTCGCAGTTTTTGGCGATTATCATACACCAACAGGCTCTCGCCGCCAAGTACAGGACGCTGTTCCGCAACTATTGCGAGCGCATCAAGGAGATGACGAGCATCAGGCAGACGGCGTTGCTTCTCGGCAGGGACACCTTTGATTTTATGGCCGCCATCAACCACATCTGCCAATCCATCCCCCTCGCGATGCAGTACCCCGAATACGCAATGGCGCGGATTACTTTTGGCAACAAGGCGTTCAAGACCAACGGCTTCGAACAATGCGGCAAGGGTATGGTGAAAAATTTTGAGGCGGCAGACAACACCCACTGCACCATCGAGGTATATTACCGCGACGGATGCCCCGCCGGCGACGACTCCGACCCGTTCCTGCCCGAAGAGCACCATTTGCTCGGATATTTGGCGGTGATGATAACGGGCGCGTCATACACGGCGACGATGAAACAGTTGAAAAAATTCAACTCCAAGCGTATGCAGGAACTCGACGCCATCAACCGCACCACCGCTATTATAAAGGAGGGGCGCGACATCGGCAGCACGCTCAACGACATTTGCAACATCCTGCCTCGCGCTATGCAGTACCCAAGACACGCCTGTGCGCGAATCCGCTACGACGGCAAGGAATACCTCTCCCAAAACTTCCTGATGACGCACCGCAGCATCAAGGAACAGTTTGTCTCCATCGACAGCAACAAGGGTATGATAGAGGTGTTCTACACCAAGGAACTCCCGCCCGAATACAACGGCGCGTTTCTCAAAGAGGAGTGCGAACTCCTGACCAACATCGCGAGGCTCACCGCCGGATTCATCAACGACGCCATTGGCCGCGATATGCTCTTCCGCTCAGCCGCCACCGCAAATATGGAGAAGCGCGAGGACGTCCTGCGCCGCAAACTCACCGAAAACCATCAGCCTCTCCAAAACTACTTCAACCAACAGATGTTGGACAAGTACATCTACTTGGATATGATGAAATTCAAGGTGAAGCACGTGCTCTTTGTGGCGTCGCTCTACGATGCATTCTGCCTTGAAAACGAGGACTCTTTCTTCGGTCGTTTTATGGGCGACGTAATGCAATTCAGCCTTTATGTGATGCCGAGGATCACGGGTGTTAGTTGCGCCGAGGACGCAATTGCCACTATGGAAAATTCCAACATCGACCTCGTTATCATAATGCCAAACGACCCCGCAAAAGCCGTTGCCCTCAGCGAAAAAATCCGCGAAATCAGCCCTTCCGTGCCGGTGTATTTGCTCGTCAACAGGAAGAACGAAGTGCTTAAATATGAGGAAGTTGTCAATACGTCGAGCGCAATCAAAAAACTCTACACTTGGAACGGCGACTCCAACATCTTCTTCACAATGGTAAAGGCGTTGGAGGACAGCATCAACGTGGAAAACGACACTCAGGTAGGTCTCGTCAAGGTGATTTTGCTCATTGAGGATTCGCCGGTGTATTATTCGAGATATTTGGAGATATTATATACTACGGTGTTCGGACAGGTGGCGCAATTGATACCCGAAGTGGAGAAAAACGAAATCGACAAAATCGTCAAGATGCGCTCGCGTCCCAAGATTCTCCACGCCCGCAATTACGAGGAGGCAATCGCCATCTTCAACAAATACCGCGACAACCTGATGTGCGTCATCAGCGACATCGAGTTTGAATGGGGTGGCGTCATCGACCATCAGGCGGGCTTCAAATTCCTCCGTTATATGCGGAGCCTGCAATACACCGTGCCGGTCATCTTCCAAAGCACCGAACAGCCGATGGACCTTGCGCCCGACCTGTACAAGGATCCGAAGTTGTATTTTGTCAACAAAAACAGCCCCCGCCTCCTCAACGAAATCAAGCATTACCTGAAACGTTATATGGGCTATGGCGAGTTTATCTTCAAGACCAATGACGACAAGATAATCGGCACCGCTCATTCGCTCCGAGAGTTTGAAAACCTGCTCAAAGAAGTGCCCGCCGACTCGCTCTACCGCCACGGCAGGAAAAACCAATTTTCGATTTGGCTGATGGGGCGCGGCGAAATCCAATTGGCGCAGGAGTTCAAGAATTTCCACACCGACACCGTGGAGGAGGCTGAGGAATTGAGACAGGTGCTGTTGGACGCCATCAACAAATACCGCAAGGTGAAAAAACGCGGCAAAATCCTCTCCTTCGACGAGACTTCGAGCATCGACGAGCGCAACATCGTTACCCTCGCGCCCGGCTCTCTCGGCGGCAAGGGTCGCGGCATCGCCTTCATCGACACCGTAATCTACAATCTTGCCGAATCGTCGCTCACCGACCGCATCAACATTTGGGCACCTGTCACGATGGTGGTTGGCACGGAGGAGTTCAGCAAATTCATTTCTTCTAACGGACTGTTTGACAAGGCGGTATATTCGCAGACGCCATACGAGGAGTTGAAATTGATGTTTTGGAACGGACACCTGAGCGACACCCTCCGCGAGCGCATCGCCATCATACTCCAACAGACCGACAACCCGCTTGCAATCCGCTCGTCAAGCACGTCGGAAGATTCTGTGAGTCAGCCGTTTGCGGGAGTGTTCAGTACGTTTGTTATCCCCAACGAAAAGGACAACAAGGCGGCGACCCTCGAACTCGTCTGCCACGCCATCAAACTCATCTATGCCTCGATGTATTCCGACACCGCCCGCCGTTACTACGACACGGTGCACCACAACATCGCCGAGGAAAAGATGGCTATTGTAATTCAGGAAGTGGTGGGCAGTCGTTTTGGCAATTATTTCTACCCGCACATAAGCGGCGTGGCTCAATCCTACAACTTCTACCCCGTCGCCAATATGAAACCCGAAGAAGGATACGCCGTAGCGGGATTGGGATTGGGATGTTACGTGGTGGGCGGATGGCCGTCGTACAGATTTTCGCCGATGTACCCCGAAGTGTCGATGTACACCAAGGACGATTTGCTAAACTCCACTCAGACAAAGTTTTACGCATTGGATCTCTCGCTCAAAGAGGTTGACCTCCTCAACAATGGCGAACTCGCCGCACTGAAACTCCTCAACATCTACGAGGCGGAGAAGCACGGCTCGTTGAAGCATCTCGCGTCGGTCTATAACCCCGACAACGACACCTTCTCGCCCGGTCTCGACGAATACGGCCCCCGAATCGTGAATTTT
>JAFXMJ010000211.1 GCA_017530465.1 Bacteroidales bacterium | reverse complement strand
TGGCTACACCCTCGACGACGTTCTCGTACACGACGCACACTGCGAGGACAACACCCTCCAACTCAAGCTCGCCCTGATGGAAGGTCCTGACTTCCCCGTTGCCCTCGGCGTAATCCGCGACGTTGACGCGCCCACATACGACGATGCCGTTAACGCCCAAATCGACGAAATCAAGGCCGCCAAGAAGTATCACAACTTCGCTGAACTCTTGGAGACCAATGATATTTGGGAGGTGAAGTAATTAGAAATTGAAAATTAGAAATTGAAAGGCACGGAATCAGGATTGGTTCCGTGCTTTTTTTGTGATATGTTTGTTGGGTGTAATATTTTGAGTATTTGATTACCAAAATTTTTTGATTCTTAAAATATTTTTTTACCTTTGCAGTGTACAAAACTTTACAATGCTATGGAACATCGCAAATATCCGGTTGACACACAGACGTTTGATACAATTATCAACGGCAACTATGTTTATCTCGACAAGACGGACTTGATTTATAAAATGGTCAATGAGTTCCGTTATGTCTTTCTGTCGCGCCCAAGACGGTTCGGCAAGTCATTGTTGTGCAGCACGTTGAAAGAGTATTTCAGCGGCAACAAGGAGTTGTTCAAAGGGTTGTATATAGACAAAATGGAAACGGAATGGACGAAATATCCCGTAATTCATCTCGATTTCAGTTCGTGCAAAACTACTGATTTGAGAGCCATAAAGAAATATCTGTCAAAAGTTTTGGCGGATTATGAGCATGAATATTCGTTGATTACAGACGAGGAATACGAAACTGAATGGAAAGGCAAAAACGAGATAGAAGATATTTCCAATATACGTTTGGGCAAGATTGTTGAGTCCGCATACAAGAAGTTTGGTCAAAAAGTGGTTGTCATCATCGACGAATATGACGCATTGATGCTCAACACAATACATGATGATGATTTGCAGGACAAAATCCGCGAACAACAGAACAACTTGTTTTCTCCACTCAAAGAACTTGACCCGTATCTCCGTTTTGTGTTCATCACCGGCATCACAAAATTTTCGCAGATGTCGATTTTCTCAACGTTAAACAACTTGCATGACATCTCGTTGCTGCCTGATTATGAGCGACTTTGCGGAATAAGTATGGACGAGTTTGTGTCCCAGTTGAAAAATGGACTCAAAGATTTTGCGGATTATAATGGATATACTTTTGACGAGACCGTTCAGCGGTTCAAAAACAAATACGATGGCTACCATTTTTCGTTTTTAAAACAAGATGTGTTCAATCCATTTTCTGTAATCAAAGCCTTGAACGACAAAATGTTGAACAACTATTGGTTTGGTTCGGCAACACCATCGGCATTGCTAAAACTAATCAGAAAGTTTGATTTTTCGATGGAAAATTTTGAAATGATAGAATGTGATTCCGACCGTTTCAACCAGCCTGTGGAGAAAGTTACTGACTTGATTCCATTTTTGTTTCAGTCGGGCTATCTGACAATCAAGGATTATAACCGTGAATATGACCTTTACACATTGGGCTTTCCTAACGAAGAAGTAAGGTCTTCTACTGCAAAGACTTTGTTCAACTACAACTATCAAAATACCGACACGGTACCACTCAAAAAATCCTACATTGATTTTTCTAAAAGCGACGACCTCGACAAGTTCATCGAGGCATTGAAGAAGTTTTTCCGAAGGTTCCCATTTTCGCTCAACAATATGAACGAAAAACATTATCATTCAATTCTTTATACGGTTTTGACATCTTTCGGTGCGGACATTTCCGCCAATCAGGAAACCGCGCTCGGCAAGTCGGATTTGATTCTCAAAATGCCCAAGACAGTTTATGTCATCGAGTTGAAATACGACCGCAGCGTTGAGTCTGCCCTTGCACAAATCGACGACCGCGACTATACCGCCGCCGTGCTTGACGACAAAAAAAGAATCGTAAAACTCGCCATCAAATTCTCCGAAAAAGACAGAAACATTGTAGATTATAAGGCGGTGGAAGTCAAAAATTGAAAGTTTATAAAATATAACCTTAGTTACAAATAATCTAACAATACAGATTTTTTTTGGCAATAAAAAAAAGATTTCTAAATTTGTCCGTTGAAATCTAATTAAATCTATAATTATGAAAAGAATACTTTACTTAACCACTGCACTTCTGACCACCGCGAGTGTGGCGAGTGCGCAGTTTACAGCCAACAGCATTTGGTACAATGGCTTCGAAAAGATAACTTGTGCAAGCGAATCGAGCAAGTCATTTATGTTTGAGGCTGATTGGTGGGGTGAGGATGGTACAACATTCACCCTTACAAAAACTTCTGAAAATCATTTCAAAGTGTCGAACTTTGATGATTATGAATACCTCGAAAGAATCAATGATGTTGAGTACCGCGTTGTTGATGGCCACAAACTTCTCCTCTTCAAGGATGAAAATGGCAACATTTTGAAGCACTATGAGTACATGGACCACGACATGTGGGAGGCTGAAATCATCAAAGGCTACCATTACATTCTCGACGGCACTTACGTCGATGAGACCGGTGTGAAATACGTCTTCGACGGCGAGGATCTCACGATGGGCAACAACAAATTAAAAATCTCTCTCGACCCAGAAATGTTCTACATCCTACGTGTCAATGACGCTGCAGAGTATTGGTGGACGGTTACAACTACGGGCATCAACATCTACAATGTGAGCGAGGGCGAATATGGACCCGTGCAGGGCAACGTTTGGCACAGACTCAAAGAGGTGTCGCCCAATGGTCGTTGGGAGTTTCTGAGCAAAGAAATTGTGCCTGAAACCTTTATGTGGCGTTATCCGTCGGGCTTGATAAGGATTATCCGCAACGAGATTTATGCGCGTCACGGCTACGTGTTCAATTCTGCCGACTTGAAGGAGTATTTCTCCAAGCAGCCGTGGTACAAGCCCCTCAACAACAACGCCGCCGTAAAACTCAACGCCATCGAAGCCCTCAACGTCGAACTCCTCAAAGCCAACGAAACCGCCGCCCGCGAAGGCACTGACGATGAGGAGATTGAAGATGGATTGTAAAAATATTCAAACATATTATGAAAAAATTTCTTATTGCAATGACATTGCTATTGTCGTTGACATTCTCGGCAATGGCGCAGAACCAACCGCCCAAACCTCCTGAATTGGAGTTTGTTATGGAATTGAAAGTGAATTGTGAAGCACCTTTTTCGTGCGGTATGACCTCGCACGGCGAGCGCGTGGTGATTCCCATCGTTGGCGGTACATCGTGATGGGCAAGGGCGAAAACGGCGCACCGCAATTCTACTTCCGCACCGCGCCAAAATTCGACGCGCCAAACGACAGCAAATACGCTTGGCTCAACAATGCTATCTTCATTTGCTCCGTCGGCAACAGTCAGGGATATATTTCGCTGAATGTTTGGATGGTGAAATAAGTGGTTTGGAACTATTTTTGCGGCATTTTTATTGACAACTTTAAACATTTAGCAACTATGAAGACTCTCAAAATATTCCTAATTGCCGCCATAATGATGATGGCTACTTCTATTGCTGCACTCGCGCAGAACAATAAGGACGACGAGCCGCCAAGCGACCCGATTGTGGGTTCGTGGAAATATTCGGCGACGACGCTGCACCCCGAATCTGCCGAAAATGTGAAGAAACAACTCAATTCACCCGAAAAATTGGAGAAGCGAATGGGATCGTCGCTCCTGAAAGTTGGTTTCAGGGCGGGCAGCACACTTGTGTTCAAG
>JAFXMJ010000210.1 GCA_017530465.1 Bacteroidales bacterium | reverse complement strand
GAGACCGCCAACCGCAAAATCCTCGAAAGCATCAATTACGCCCAGCGCATCCAGAACGCCGCAATATCGTCACAAAAGGAAATCGACGAGCTTTTTGGCAACAATTTCGTATTCTACCGCCCGAGAAACATCGTGAGCGGCGACTTCTACCGCGCAGTAAGGTGCGGCAGATATTCGGTGATGATTACCGCCGACTGCACCGGACACGGCATCCCGGGCGCATTCCTCTCTATGCTCGGCATATCCGCGCTCAAAGAATATATGACCACCGAAGACGACGCCCAAAATCCCGGCATTGTCCTCGACAAGATGAGGAGTTTCATCAAATCCACCCTCAATGCCGAAAAAGACGACAGCCCATCCGACGGCATGGAAATGACAGTATGCTGCCTCGACTTGGAGCAGATGGAGATGAAATTTGCAATCGCCAACCAGACCGCGTACATCGTCCGCCAAGGCAAACCAATCACCCTCCGGGGCGACAGCATGACGATTGGCAAATCCATCATCGAATCCAAAAATTTCAAGACTCAATCGATGCCCATCCAGCACGGCGATATGCTGTATATGTTTTCAGACGGAATATAAGACCAGATGAGTTTTGTGGACGGCGAGAGGGTGAGATTTTCGTCGCAAAGGCTACGCTCGTTGCTCATCAAGGCGAGTCCCCTACCCGTCCGCGAACAGCTCGACACCATACAGCAAGCCGTCACCGAATGGCAGGGCGACGACCTCCAAATGGACGATATGACACTCGTCGGAATAAGAATCAATTGACATAATTACAACTATGAAAAAAATAATACTTACAATAATCGCAATTGCGCTCACCACGCTCACTGCCTCGCCGCAGGCACTCAAAGCGGGTTTTGAAAATCTCCAACGTCAGAAATACGACGACGCCGCCAAGGTGTTTGCCAAGGCGTTGGAAAAAAGCACCGAGACTATGGCTGCCAATTACGGTATGGGCTGCGTCATCTGCGAACCGTCATATCAGGGCTACAACGCTTTAAAAGGTTTTAGGATGATACGCAACGCCAACGACCGTTTCAATGCCTCATCACAAAAGACCAAAATCACCTGCAAGGACGTTTACGGTTTTGGGTACGACGAAATTCACGCCAAGATGCTCGCCGTGGCGCAGGGTCAATTGGACAAGGTAAAAAAAGAAAACAACACCTACGACGGCTACCAATGGTTCATTGAAAACTTCGACGGTGCCGACCCTCAGGTAAAGGAAGCACGCGAGTTGCAAGCTGAAATAGTTTGGCAGAGTACATCACAAGCCAACACATTCCGCGCCTACAAGGATTTTTATGACAAGTATCCCAATACCACCCACGCCGAGGAAGCCCGCGCACAATACGAATCGCAATGGAAAAAACTCTGCGCCGATTTTTACAGCGAGGGAGAACTATCGCAGATGGATTTGTTTGCCAAGCAGTACCCCTCCTACCCTTTCTACACCGACGCCGACAAGGCTGCATACGCATTCGCACAAGAGGCTGACAAGCTGAAACTCGCAATGCCATACAGCAGCGACTACGAGCCGTTTTACAGGGATTTTGTCAACAAGGCAGCCCCAGCACAACAGGCTTTTGTGGCGTTGCAGCGTATCATATCTCCATATCTCGAAATGGGACGCTACAAGGAGGCGGCAGACATCCTCTCGCAATATTCGTCTAAATTTCCCGTCCAAAAATCCAGCATCGACAATATAGCCGCAATGCTCCGCACCCCCGGCAACAAGTACAAGACCACCGCGCTCCCCAAGACCATCAACACCGACCACCTCGAATACGCACCCGTAATCACACCCGACGGCAAGACGCTGTATTTTTGCGGCAACGGTCGCCCCGACAATATCGGCAACGAGGACATCTTCGTGGCGGATTTTGCACACGGCACGTGGCAACAGGCGAAGTCTTTCGACCAATTCAACACGCCATTTGGCAACGAAGCACCCCTCGCAGTATCGCCCGACGGCAATATGCTCCTCATCTACAAGGACGCCAACATCTACTTCACCGAGCGCACCCGCAACGGCTGGAAAGATTTGAAAAAAATGACCGTACTCAATTTTGGCAATTCGTGGTCAGCCGACGCATCCTTTGCGCCCGACGGCAGCGCGATATTTTTCATCACCGACCGCCAAGGCAACGTAGGACGTTACCATCCGCACGAATCATATTTTCACGGCAGTTACCACGGCAATAGCGACATCTACGTATCCACCCGCAATGCCGACGGCTCTTGGAACGCCCCCATTAACATCGGCTCCACCATCAACACCCCCTACGCCGAGCGCAGTCCGTGGCTTGCATCGGATATGAAGACATTGTATTTCAGCAGCGACGGCCATTGCGGTATGGGCAAGTTGGACGTTTTTAAGGCTACACGCCTCAGCGACACTTCTTGGACTCAGTGGAGCGAGCCAATCAATCTCGGCAAGGAAATCAACACCGCCAACGACGATTACAATTATCTCATCGCCACCGACGGCAAGAGCGCAATGTTCACCAAGGTTTCGAGCAGCAATGTTGACATCTGCACAGTTGACCTTCCCGAAAAGATGCGCCCCGAAG
>JAFXMJ010000209.1 GCA_017530465.1 Bacteroidales bacterium | reverse complement strand
TGCGCCGCTGTTTATATTCGTGTTCCATTGGGGCATAGCTGGCGCGGCGTGGGCTACGGTCATCAGTCAGGCGTCTGCGTTGGTGGTGTTGCTGTTGCATTTTGCCGACAAGAAAAAATACATCCACTTTGAGCGCGAAATTTTCCACATCGATTGGGGCATCATCAAGGGCATTATTTCCGTTGGCATGAGTCCCTTCATGATGAATATTTGCGCGTGTCTTGTGGTTATCATCATCAACAACCAACTTTATACGCACGGCGGCGACTATGCCATCGGCGCATACGGTATTGTCAACAAGGTCTTGATGCTCTTTGCGATGCTTGTGCTTGGTCTCAACCAAGGTATGCAGCCCATTGCGGGTTACAATTACGGAGCGCAGCAGTACGACCGCGTGAAGGAAGTCCTCAAAAAGACTATTATGTACGCAACGGCTGTGATGTGCTTGGCGTTTGTGGTGTGCGAATTGTTCCCGCAGATGATTTGCGCCATTTTCACCGACGACGACGAGATGACGCAGATTTCTTCCTCGGCGATGCGCATTTTGGTAAGCACCTTCCCGATAATTGGTTTTCAGATGGTAACGTCCAATTTTTTCCAGTCAATTGGCAGGGCTGGCATCGCCGTAATTCTTTCTACGACAAGACAATTGCTCTTCCTGATACCGTCGTTGCTGCTGTTGCCAGGCTTCTGGGGCTTGAACGGCGTATGGCTGTCGATGCCGGTGTCCGATACTCTCAGCACGATTGTGACGGCTTGTTTCTTGGTGTATGAATATCGGCGGATAGGGAAGGAGCGTTAGAAAATGGTGGACATCGCGAATAGTGGAACAATATCTATGTCCCTGTCGCCGCCAGTGATTCTGCCAAAATTTTCTAATGAACAGCGGATTGCATTGCCAAGGTTGCTATTGTCGGCGCGCTGTCTGAGAAAATAATGTAGGCTTGCCATTGAGCCTTTGATACCCGATTTTACTTCGATGGGTACAATCTTGCCTCTTTTGGCAATGATGTAATCAATCTCGCTTTGCGAACCTTTGGCAAGGTTTTCCCAATAATACAGGCTGTGCCGAGAGTGAGGATTCATATATTTGAGGATTTCGAGACCCGCAACCATTTCCGTAATGCTGCCTTTATCTACAAGGTCGATGTTGTCGGCAACAAGAATGTCTTTAATATTTGTGTTAGATGCGTCATCTATTCCAAGCATAGTTAATGCTATTGCCGAATCGAGCAGCAAGTATTTGACAAATTTGAAGTTGGTTTCAGCACCAAGTGGCACACCGTGGGCGGCTGTATGAGTGGTAGGTATCAATAGTCCAGCGTCAACAAGCAGCTGGAGGGCAAGTTTCACATTTTCTGTTCGATATGAACCGTCCACCTTATTGAATATGAATTTGCCTCCTATCTGGCTCGCCGCGCTCAATAACACTTGTCGAAGCAAAGTTGGAGTTGCAAGTTTGGAATATTTGGAAAAATCGTCGCTGTATGTTTGTACGATGTCTCCGATTATTCGCGAACATCCAGCAATTTTACCTGTTTTGACGTATTCATCCACAGCCGCAGGCATTCCGCCTACAAGGATGAACACCTTAAACAAATCAGCAAGTTTTTTGTGGAAAATTTCAGGAAGTGGATTTTCGGCATTGCATCTGGATTTGAGTTCGAGTAGTTTGGCATTGCCTGTTGCCAACAAAAATTCATCAAACGACATTGGGTAGATGAACAATGAACTGATGCGCCCAACACCGAATGTAGGCATATCTTTGAGTGCAAATTCCAACAATGATCCTGCTGCAATCACATGGAGCTGCTGCATATCTTCACAAAAAAACCACAAAGCATGCACAGCCTCTGGACAAGCCTGTATTTCATCAAAAAAAAGCAATGTTTCGCCAGGAATGATTTCAGTTTGATAGTTGATTGACAACATATCTACAATCTCGATTGCTTTTGCATTGCCTTTGAAAAAAAATTGCGCGTCGCGGTCTTTTTCAAAGTTGACTTCCACGAAATACTTAAACGATTTGCCAAGGTTGCGTATAGCAGTTGATTTGCCCACTTGCCGTGCACCACGAAGAAGGAGCGGCTTGTGGTTAGGGTCGTTTTTCCATTCAAGAAGATAATGGTCTATTTGTCGTGAATAATACTTCATATTTTGATGTTTTTATGTTTTTTGCAAATGTATAAAAAAATCTCGATTTTTCAAATAAAAAACATATTTTTTGATAATATCTTTATTCTCAATAAATTACAATTATAATCCGTAAAAATACAGACAAATATGCTTTACTTTTTCGTAAAAAGATAGAGAGATGTATATCAAAATCCGTAAAAATACAGACAAATATGCTTTACTTTTCCGTAAAAAGATAGAGAGATGGATAGAATGTCATTTCAGGAATTGTCGTCATTCCCAAACCCCGAAGGGGTGTCATATAAAAGCCGTGGATGTAAACGCACGAAACTCAAATCGCAAAAAAAGCCGCTGCGGACATATTGTCGCAGCGGCTTAAAATTAAATCTTTGTTGTTAGCAAGATTGTACTACTTCCTGACAGGGC